>JAYZAM010000001.1:0-7965 GCA_036339715.1 Pseudomonadota bacterium
ATCAGCGTGGCCGTTTTTCGTCAGCGAGAACGGCCCCGAGGTACAATCCCAGCGTGTACACGGACAATGCCGCTGCGACCCAGACCAGGATCAGGCCCACCGGCCAAATCATTGACAATGAAGATGGCGCTGCCGCCAGGAGTGCTGCGATACCGACCATTTCAAGCGCGGTTTTCCATTTGGCGAGCTTCGATACGGGCATGTCGATACTTGGATAAAGCCGTAAACCCGTTGCGATCGCGTCCCGGACCAGAATGGCGACTGTTGGAACTGTGATGACCAATGCCCAATCCTCAAGGTGTGAGAGCGCGAGAAGGCTGAGCCCGACCAGGAGTTTATCAGCGACCGGATCGAGAAACGCGCCGATCTGGCTCACCGCATCCAAGTGACGCGCCAGCCAGCCATCCAGAAAATCAGTCGCTGCGACGATCGCAAACGCAAATAATGGGAGCCAGGACCCGTGAGCTTCTGAAAAGATCAGCCCGCCGACGAGAAAGGCGAACCCGCACCGACAGACGGTGATCAGATTTGGCAGCAGGGCGAGCGACATAAGAGCGTCCGTTATCAGGCAGCCCAGCTGTAAGCTGCCTTTCTGAAGATGCGAAGGCTTTGTTTGCGCTGTGCGGCGTCGAATTGAATTCAAAAGTTAGGGGGTCGGGCTCTATACATCAATATTTTACACTTCTGGTAGAAATACAACGCAGTACGACCTTAACGCGTGTTAATATTAGTCTGGATTTCGCCATGTTCAAATTCATTAATGATATCAAAGTCGCTCAAAAACTTCCGGCTGTTATCATCCTAATCGGCATTTCAATCGCCAGTATCGTTGCCTTTGTGGCTTATACCGATGCTGAGAAGAGCCTGATCGAAGTCAATGAGCAGAATTTGATCTCAAAGGTGGAGGTAAAACAGGTCGGCCTAGAAAACTGGTTACAAGGCATACAAGATGATCTGATCATCCAGAGCCAGAATCCCGCCGTAATATCGGCTGCAGAAGAGTTTGCTGAAGCCTGGACCCAGATCGAGGGAAATCCTGAAACCTATTTGCAGAACTGGTATATCACACAAAATCCGAACCCGACCGGATCGAAGGAAAATCTCGACGCGGCTTTAGATGGGTCGCTCTATAGTGATGTCCATGCCGCCTATCATCCTTACTTTCGCGATTTGCAGCGCCGGAATGAATATTATGACGTTTTTGTTTTCGATACCGATGGCAATCTGATTTACTCGGTCTTCAAAGAGCTCGATTATGCCACCAACCTGGTCTCCGGAGAGTGGTCCAGCACAGATCTCGGCCAGGCGTTCCGGGCGGCCAAGGCGAATGCCGCTTCAGGCGCAGCGAGCTTTTTTGATTTCAAGCCGTATGGACCAAGCGCGGATGCGCCAGCGAGCTTTATCTCCATTCCTCTTTCCAACGCTGATGGCAATTTCACAGGTGTGCTCGCTTATCAAATGCCAGTCGGCCGTTTGAATGAAATCATGGGGTCCCGTGGTGGTCTGGGCGAAACGGGGCAAGTCTATATTGTTGGTCAGGATGGTCTCCTGAGGAGCGATCTGCCTCTGACGGAAACAGATGACATTCTCACATCAAGTGCTGTGAAAAAGGACTTCTCCCGCCTATCGACGGAGGAAGCAACGCTTGTTCACGATATAGGTTTGAACGGCAAGGAAGTGGTACGCGCGGTAACCCTGATGGAGTTTATGGGCGCGCGATGGGCCTTCGCGGCAGAGCAGGAATTCTCTGAGCTTGTCGCGCCCGCCCGCGAGATCCGAAACAGCCTGATCATGCAAATCCTGTTCGGCGCAATCCTGATCGGAATCGTCGGGTATTTGTTCTCATTCTACTTCACTCGCCCGCTCTCGGCACTCAAGACGGCGATTGAGGGCATTTCCAATAATGATTTCGATTCCCCGGTACCGGAGACAGAGCGGCGTGATGAGATTGGCGCGATTGCGTTTAGCCTCGATGCTTTGAAGACGGAGCTGCAAAAGGCGAAAGCGCTCGAAAAAGGACAAGAAGACGTTGTCATTCATCTCAGCGCAGCACTGGAAAACCTCGCATCCGGTGATTTGGAAACCCGAATTGATGCAGCGTTTCCGGCTGAATATGAAAGCCTCAAAATCAGTTTCAACGGCGCGGTTGAATCGCTCGCGACTTCTTTCCAGGCCGTCTCGTCCATTCAGGGTATTGAAGCCTCGACCGGGCAAATTTCTCAAATTGTCGGAATGATCAATGATATTGCCTTCCAGACCAATCTTCTGGCGCTGAACGCAGGGGTGGAAGCAGCTCGCGCAGGTGAAGCCGGTCGCGGTTTCGCTGTTGTCGCCTCAGAGGTTCGTGTCCTAGCGCAGCGATGCGCCGAGGCCGCGGATCAAATCGCCAGACTCGTCGAGAAAAGCAAAACCGATGTGAGTTCGGACGTCGGAAATGTAAAACAAGCGGTTGATGCCATCCATGGGGTGCTTGAATCGGTACAGGAAATTAGTGGTGCGGTTGCGAATATCTCCATCGCCACGCAGGAGCAGTCTTCTGGACTGACTGAGATCAATTCGGCCGTGGCGCAACTCGATCAAGTCACCCAGAAAAACGCTGCCATGGTCGAAGAAACCAAAGCCGCCAGCCGCTCTCTCGATCATGATTCCGATCAGCTCGAGCGACACGTCCGCCAGTTCAAATTGGGAAGCGCCGGCTCAATCATGACTTATGTTGCCGATAATCCAGCGCCCGCATCGGCCGTTGTTACGCCGGTTAGCAATCCGGTTCATGATCAGCAGGCAGCCCTGGCTCAGCAAACCACAACCATGTTGAAGCCGACCACCGTTATCGATGACGACTGGGTCGAATTCTAGACCCGTCACCTCAGATCCTAGATGGTAAAGCCCGTTGAACCTATCGGTTCTCGGGCTTTCTTACATCACGGCAGAATTGCCTAAAGGGCATGCAGCACGTGATTTACAACTCAATGTGAACAATCGCGCCTTGATGGCGACAATTGCGGTTCCTACCTTTCAGATAACACCGAACCTGTTTGGCGGGGCTGCCACGATGGGGCCTTGTGAGGTTTGCGTGTTCTGGTCCTGTCTGAGAACGGAAGGAGTAGACCATGAATGACCTTTTAAAGCCGACCACCGGCGAGCCTGACTTCAGCCGGTTTGTCTATTTCCGCAATATCAACGAGCGTGAGCTTGCTGAACTGCCAGCAGATGCCCTGCGGGGCGTCGACGATGTGGCAGACCTCGTCGTTGTGACCAATGGTGAGGGCCAGAAGCTTGCGATTATCGAGGGTCTGGCCGCAGCTGAAGCGGCGGCTGAAGCCTATAAGCTGGAAGCCGTCAGCGTTCACTGACGCGGGCTGTCTGGAGCTTACAAAATAGCAGGAATAACGCGATCAGGTGGGCGGTGCCCATCGGCGAAGGCTTTGATATTGATGATCACCTTCTCGCCCATCTCATTGCGCCCTTCGACAGTTGCTGATCCCATGTGTGGGAGCAGGATCACATTTGGCAAGCCGACCAGGTCAGGATTGACGGCTGGCTCCCGCTCGAACACGTCGAGACCCGCGCCGGCAAGCTTGCCGCCTTTCAGGGCTTCAGCCAGGGCCGCCTCATCAATTACCTCTCCACGCGCCGTGTTCACGATGAAGGCGTCAGGCTTCATGAGCTCCAGTCGACGCGCATTCAGCAGATGAAACGTAGCTGGCGTATGCGGGCAATTGACGGAGACGATGTCCATGCGGGAGAGCATCTGATCAAGGCTGTCCCAATAGGTGGCATCAAGTTCTTCCTCGATCAGGCGGGAGGCTTTTTTGCGATTATGGTAATGGATCTGAAGACCAAAGGCTTTTGCCCGTCGCGCCACCGCTTGGCCGATCCGGCCCATGCCGATAATCCCAAGACGCTTCCCGGCGAGTCGACGCCCCATCATCCAAGTCGGCGCCCAGCCATCAAATTTGCCAGCCTCCATCAATTCTATGCCCTCGTGCAAACGGCGTGGCACGGCAAGGATCAGAGCCATCGTGACATCGGCGGTATCATCGGTGAGAACGCCCGGCGTATTGGTGACTGTGATGCCGCGGTCCGTTGCGGTTTGAACATCGATATTATCAACGCCGGCGCCAAATTGTGCGATCATCTTGAATTGTGGGCCCGCCTTGCTCAGGACCTGTCCATCGACTTGGTCGGTGACGGTTGATACCAGCACATCGGCGCGGCCCACAGCATCGACTAATTGATCCGCGCTGAAGGGCGTATCGGAGGGGTTGAGCTCGGTGTCAAACAACTCTTTAAGGCGCAACTCAACGGCGTCCGGTAAACGCCGCGTAACGATCACCTTTAGGCGGGTATCTGACATTCTTCCTCGCTTTCTGACCCGCGCTTAGCAGAGCAAATCCACATCGCCAATGCGCTGTTTTACGGACGATTCACCTCAATAAGCAAAAAAGCAATCATGACAGCGCTGTTTATCCGATCTCTGTTCTGCGCCTTGCTGCTCGGCGGACCTCTCACCGGGGTCGGTTCGGCCAAGCAATCAGCCGACGTCGTGAAGATCAGTCGTTTCTCTGGCAAGCCTCTGCCTCGATTTGAGTCTCTGCGCTATTCAGCCGTCCATGGGCGGCAAGGCCCCAATCTCGATCACAAAATCCTCTGGCGTTACGAGCGGGAAGGTCTTCCCATGCTGATCGTTCGCGAGACCCATGGTTGGCGACGGGTCAGGGATCCAGATGGCGATGAGGTTTGGATGCAGGCACGGATGTTGTCCGAAACGCGAACCGCTTTGATCACGGATGATGCCGATTTGAAACGCGCTCCTGGGAATGCGGCCCGTTCACGGGCGCGCCTGAAAGCTGGGGTCATCGCTGAGCTGCACGGGTGCGCGGATGGATGGTGCGAGGTCGAAGTCGATCGCAAATCCGGATACTTGCCAGAGTCCATTCTCTGGGGAACCGAGGTCGCGACCGGTAATCTCTGATTTGCCAAACCTTGCGGCGCAGCCGACAAGCGTTTAAGGGGCCGAGCGACTAAAGTCTGCGGCGTCCGCAGATATAACCACAACACAGCGAGGCCAGTTCTATGAAGGGACCACACGAGTTTCACACGCCGCAGCCATCTTACAGCAAAGAGGATCTGCTCAAGTCCGGCGCGGGCGAACTGTTTGGGCCCGGGAATGCGCAACTGCCGATCCCGCCAATGTTGATGATGGATCGGATCACCGAAATTTCCGAAGACGGCGGTGAGTATGGCAATGGCCATGTGATCGGTGAGTTCGATATTCATCCAGACCTTTGGTTTTTTGAATGCCACTTCCCGGGTGACCCTGTGATGCCGGGTTGTCTCGGCCTTGACGCGATGTGGCAGGCCGTTGGCTACTGGCTCGGCTGGACGGGCTCTTACGGCAAGGGCCGCGCGCTCGGGGTCGGCGATGTCCGCTTTACTGGTGAGATCACGCCGGAGACTAAACTCGTGCGTTATGAGATCGACATGAAGCGGGTCCGCCGCGGCAAACTCATCCTCGGCATCGCCGATGGCCGCGTCTATGCCGACGACAAGAAGATTTACACCGCAAAAGATATGCGTGTGGGTCTGGTCGATAAGCTCGGGTTGAAATCCTAGGGCACGTAAACCGTGTAGACCACCTCGACCTGAAAATCGAAGGTCCCGAGCGATAGATCGTACCCCGTCAGATTGGCGGCCGAGATCGCGTATTCGGCATCAAACCGCACGGATTGATCTGCGATTGATCCGGGTGCCGCCGCCGTCCGCTGGTTGCCCGTGAAAACATTGCGCGACGTCCGCAGGTCCCAAAGTCTCAGGCTTGGTACAAATCCTGACGTGCTCCCTCCTGAATGAGGCAATTGGGCACTCGACCCGAACGGAATGCCATCATCACCCGACAAGGTGGTGGACAATTGCACGCGCGTGATCAGCAACAAGATAAATTCGGTAAAATTGCTAGGGGTGAATGCTTGCGCGTCAATCGCGAAGGGCACGTTAGACGCAACATAAAAGCTCGACGACTGGCGAACCGCATCCACGCGGGCGTCGGAAATATCGCGCAAACCAAAAGCGGTGAATGCGTCTTCGCCGCTGACCACGCCATCGCCATTTGTGTCCGTATTTATGGCGCCGCGATCCGTGTCGGTTAAAAGAAAGGGCATGCCGCCTGTGGCGCTGGCAATGCCATCTTGAGTGGGGGCAAGCGTTCCGGTCACGACCGTATGCGCGTCAGTAGCTATCAGATCAATATCCCCCGACCCGGCTGCTGACCCTCCGGTTCCGGTATCTACAATCAGGTCTGAAACAATCGGAACGCCGCTCGCAGCCACCGCAGCCCAGACCACAACCAACCCTTTTCGTTCAAAGTGTGGACGATCGATGATCTCGGCGGTCGCCGTCTGCCCCAGCACGCAAAGGCTCATGACGCATGTCGTCACAGCACTGTAATTCTTAGATTTCCGCCTCACACCCGGCAATTTAGGCTGTGTCCGCTAAAAAGCGATTAACCTGCCGGGACGCGCACTGAAAGATTGGGCGGGGCCGCCCCAGTCCAGGAAATTTCGAGGGTCAGAGCCTGGCTTTTAGGTTGCCCGCGGCGCACGGCAGTTTTCGCGCTCTGGCGGAACAGTTCATTTGATCCCGTCATCGTGGGCATTGGACGCGCTTCGGCATTGTCGCCGACGCTGACGATACGGATATTGATATTTTGACCTGCCAACGGGTTATTGCTCTCCAGCACAAAAGCCGAGTTGCTGGCGATCTCAAAGCGCGCGGATTGCCCTACAAATGGTGTGTCGAGGCTAACAGGTAAGAGGTTGCCCGATCCAAGCGTTTCAACAGATCCGGTCTCGAACAGATCAATGCTTTGCCCTTCTCCGATCAACGCGCCCTCTTGCCAAACAAGTATGCGCGCGGTCTGCTGGAAACGAACATCGTGAACGGTGCCTGCAAAGGCACAAAGGTTCGTCATGGCGAATAGCATCGCCAAAAAGATCCCCCGCCAAACCTGCATGCCCGTTCCCTTGAATGTTTACCTGATATTAAGGATACGATTCGGTCTGCATGATCCATGCCGCGACCGGAAACGACCTCGAAAACAGCACGAGCATAGCGGTTTGCTTGACGTGGTCGCCGCGCGCGAATAGCCCTGCGAAACAAGACAAGACTGAGCAAGGAGCCGAGACCATGGCTGACTACGGAGACATGCCAACCGGAAACCTGATGGCCGGAAAACGCGGCATTGTTATGGGGGTTGCAAACAAGAACTCCATTGCCTGGGGCATTGCCCAGCAGCTTGCTGCGCAAGGCGCAGAAATCTGCTTCACCTATCAAGGCGAAAGCCTTGAGCGCCGGGTCCGTCCATTGGTCGAAAGCATAGATATGGATTTCATGGTTCAGGCAGACGTCACCGATGATGCCAGCATGGATTCTGCTTTTGCGGCCGTGAAAGAGAAGTGGGGCAAGATCGATTTTCTCGTCCACTCCATCGCCTTCGCCGGCAAGGATGAGCTCATGGGGTCCATGGTCGCCAATACATCTCGCGAAGGCTTCCGCCGCGCCATGGATATCTCGGTCTACAGCTTCATCGACGCCTCGCGTCGCGCGTCTGAGATCATGCCCGATGGCGGCGCGATCATCTGCATGACCTATCTCGGCGCAGAGCGCACCGTCCCGAGCTACAATGTTATGGGTGTGGCAAAAGCCGCACTGGAAGCGTCGACCCGTTATGCGGCCCGCGATCTTGGTACGCAGGGCATTCGGGTCAACGCAATCTCGGCAGGCGCCATGCGCACGCTGTCTCTGGCGGGCATTCGCGGCGGTAAATCCCTGATGGGCACCGGCAAGGACTGGTCGCTTCTGAAAGAGGACACCCGTATGGAAGGGGTTGCAGGTTGTGCGCTGTATCTCCTGTCACCGCTCGGTCATTCGATCGCGGGCGAAGTGTTGCACGTAGATGCTGGGTTC
>JAYZAM010000002.1:0-6931 GCA_036339715.1 Pseudomonadota bacterium
AAAGCCTGCAGCGTGGCTTCCAGGTCTACAAAGAAGTCTGCGCAGCATGCCACGGCATGGAACTTCTGTCTTACCGGAACCTCGGTGAGAAAGGCGGACCATTCTACAGCGATGAGTATCCGAACGCGAACGACAATCCGCTGGTTAAAGCGATTGCGGCGGAATATGAAATCCTCGATGCGACGCCAGATGAGTTTGGTGATCCGGTGTTCCGTCCGGCGGTTCCAGCCGATACGTTCCGGTCGCCTTACCCGAACGATCAAGCTGCTCGGGCGGCTAATGGCGGTGCTTTGCCACCAGATCTATCGGTCATCACCAAGGCCCGCGGAAAAGGCGCAGAAGGCGACGGTGCAACCTATATTTACGCCCTTCTGAAAGGCTATCCAGCGATGGATAAAATCAAGTTCAAGGAAGATGAGGAAGGCAACTTCATCAACTATCTTGAGTTTGACAAAGACGAGACTGTTGGTGAGCTCGTGCAGCCTATCGGCGTGTACTATAACCCATATTTTGCTGGTGATACGACCCCTCAGTGGGACGGCGATCCACGCCACAAGCCTTATGGTGGGTTTATCGCGATGCCGCCGCAGCTGCCAGATGGCCGCGTTGAGTATATGGATGGCACCGAAGCCACGACCGCACAGATGGCGTACGATGTTGCCATGTTCCTGCATTGGGCCGGTGATCCAAAGCAAACCCAGCGCAAGTCTCTGGCGCTTCCTGTGATGCTGTATCTGGTATTTCTGTCGATCCTGCTTTGGTTCTCGTACAAGCGGATTTGGCGCAACGTCGCGCACTAATCGCGCTCGACACTTTTAAGTGAATTGACGACCCCGCTCTGGATTGCTCCAAGGGCGGGGTTTTCGCATCTGGAGCAGGATCATGTCGAAATGGGTACTGGGCGTAATCGGAGGCTCCGGTCTCTACGAAATTGACGGGTTGGAAAACACTCAAGAAATTCGGGTGGAGACGCCTTGGGGTGACCCTTCGGACACGCTGATCAAAGGCCGTCTTGGCCAAGTTGAGCTGGTTTTCCTACCCCGGCATGGAAAGGGCCACAGACTAACGCCCTCTACGGTTCCGTATCGCGCGAACATTGATGCTCTAAAGCGCCTCGGATGTACGGATGTCCTGTCAGTCTCAGCTTGTGGCTCCTTGCAGGAACAGTATGCGCCGGGCGACTTTGTCATGGTGGATCAGTTTATCGACCGCACGTTCGCGCGCGAGAAAACATTTTTCGGCCCGGGCATGGTCGCGCATGTGTCGGTTGCCGACCCGGTCTGCAGCCGCTTGTCCGCGCTCGCCGGCGATGCCGCTGAGCGCTCTGGGGCGACGGTGCATCGCGGTGGCACGTATCTGACCATGGAGGGGCCGCAATTTTCGACGCGTGCCGAAAGCCATCTGTATCGGCAATGGGGCTGCGATGTGATCGGTATGACGAACATGCCGGAAGCTAAGCTCGCACGGGAAGCTGAACTGCCCTATGCGACCCTGGCTATGGTCACCGACTATGACTGCTGGCGCGAAGACGAAGCGGCGGTTGAGGTCACGAATGTGTTGGAGATCATGCAAGCAAATACGGCGCGGGCTAAGCAGGCGATCAAGGTACTTGCCGAAACCCTCGTTCAGACGGAGCGCACACCCTCTCCGCAGGGCATTGAAACCTGCCTGGACTTCGCGATGATAACAGCGCCTGAGGCTCGGGATCCTGCAATGCTGGAAAAGCTGGACGCGATTGCGGGGCGGGTGCTCTCAAGTTAGGCCTTATTAACTGCGAAATCTCGCAATGCCATCGAAGAGTCATCTTGCGACTCAGGCTGCCTTCGTCTTTAAGCCCTAAACAGGCGGAACGGGCAAAGGCAGCATTTCCATGAAACTCATCTCCTGTAATGCAAACAGACCTCTCTCTGAGGCGATTGCCGATCATCTCGATTGCCCGCTCACAGATGCGGAAGTGAAAAACTTCTCAGACAATGAGATTTTTGTCCGGATCAATGAGAATGTTCGCGGCGAAGATGTCTTCGTGATTCAATCCACGTCTCGTCCTGCAAATGACAATCTGATGGAGCTGCTAATTTGCATCGACGCGCTGCGTCGGGCTTCCGCAGCGCGGATAACGGCGGTGATCCCATATTTCGGTTATGCGCGCCAGGATCGAAAAACCGACGGTCGGACGCCAATTTCGGCAAAGCTTGTTGCGAATCTGATTTCCGCGGCAGGTACAGATCGAGTCCTGACCATGGATTTGCACGCCGGACAGATCCAGGGATTCTTTGATATTCCGACGGATAACATGATCGCCTTGCCGGTAATGGTTGATGATGTTCAGCGCCGTATGGGCTCAGACAATCTGATGGTGGTTTCACCCGATGTCGGCGGCGTGGTGCGTGCGCGCTCCTTTGCGAAGCGAATTGGCGCTGACCTTGCCATTGTCGACAAACGCCGCCCCGAAGCCGGCAAATCCGAAGTGATGAACATTATCGGTGATGTCAGCGGGCGGAAATGTATTCTAGTGGACGATATTTGCGATTCCGGGGGCACGCTATGCAATGCGGCGGCTGCCCTGAAGGAGCAGGGCGCAACCGATGTCAGTGCCTATATCACGCATGGTGTTCTCTCCAACAACGCGGTCGGACGGATTGAGAAATCGGTCATGGATGAGCTGGTCATCTGCAATACGATCCAGCCGCTCGAAGAGGACCTGAAGTCCAAGAAACTGCGCGTGCTGTCAGTCGCGCCATTGCTCGGTGAAGCCATTCGCCGGATTGCGAACAATGAAAGCGTTTCGAAGCTGTTCGACTAGGCCGGCTTAGCTTTTATAGAACTTCAGGCCTTTGACTTTGGCGGGATCGATATGCTCGCCATCCTTGAAGACTTCGAGATGCAAATGTGGGCCTGTCGCGTTGGCGGAAGATTTGCCGACATATCCGATCAGGTCACCGGCTTCCAATTTTTGACCCTCTTTCACCTTGTACTTGTACAGAGACGAGAAGCGCATTTTGCGGCCGTCTTCGAGCAGAATGTCGACGGTGTAGCCATAATCCTTTTTCTTGCCTGACCACAGCACTTTCGCATTGGCGGGCGTATAGACAGGCGTCTCATATTTCGCTGCGAGATCGACGCCATAGTGCCACTTCTTCTTGTCTTCCCATTCGTAATAGACTTCGCCAAACGGCGCAGAGACTTTTGCCGCGGTGGTGGCAAGAACCGGATGGGTGAAAATCGAAGCTGAACTCGCACTTGTAACCTGTGCCAGAGAAAGCGGCGCGATGACCAGCCCTGCGGCAAGTGCCAAGATGGCCAGACGTTGTCGCGGACGGCGGGAGTCGCGTTCCAGCAACTGGGTCAGTCGTTTTTTCAATGTTTCCTGCCGTGGCAAAATAAACGCTGCCACAGGCAGCGCATATTGCGGGGCTGGCCGCGTGACACGTGCGGTGTTGGCGAGCGCCCGGGCGTACGCGACATTGTCACCGGTCAATGCCGCTGTTTGTTCGTCGGTCGCCGCTTCGCGCCAATAATCAAGTTCCCGGCGCATGATCCAGGCAAAAGGCGAGAACCAGAACACGTCTGCGACGAGGCGTTCAAAGGGCCGGGTCAGCAAATCGCCTCGCGCCATATGTGTGCATTCATGGGCCAGGATAATATCTGCGTCTGACTGGCTGGTGACGGCTTCTGGCAAATAGATTGTGCGCTTCAGGATGCCCGCCAGGAACGGCGACCCATGGGGAATGCTGGCGATTTGCGGGATGCTCGATAGTCCGAGGGCTTTCGCCCAGCGATCAGCCCCGACGGTGGTGTGCGGGTTTGACAGGCGCTTGATGTTTTGCAGACGGATCTGACAAAGCGCATTTAGTCCCAATCGCGTGGCCCAGCCCAGCATGAGCAGAGTCAGTAGTATGATGCCAATAATCGGCGTGGCGGATGATTCTGAGGCCGCCTGAACGGCGAGATTGGTGGACAGGACTTCCGCAGCGCCGCCGATATAAGGCATATCCGGGATCGGCGTGGCCATCGGCGTTGGAATGAGGGCGTAAATGCCAGCGATAATCCAAGGTAGAAAAGCCAGGAATGCGGCTCCCCTCCAGATCGTGTGGGCAAACCGAGCTGGCACGGGTTCACGGCTCAGATACTGAGCTCCCCCCGCTAACAACCCGGTCCAAATCAATGAGAACGAAATGAACCAGAGGGCTGACATACTCTATTCCTCTTTCTGACGCGCTTCTGCTGCGTTGATGATCGCATCGAGCTCATCGAGCTCGCCATCTGATAGGTGTGGGCTTTCGGCAAACATGGTGGCCGGAATAGGGCCATCCATATCGAGCACTTTGCGCGCGAGATGACGCACCAGGCTGCCCAACGTTTCAACACGGTCGAGCATGGGCTCGAATGTGACCGGATCGACATCCCCGTTTCGCTTGACCCACCCCTTGGACTCCATACGTCCGAGCACCGTGCGCGTGGTGGATAGCTGCCAATCCTGGGATGGGCCGACCGCTTCATGTAATTGACGCGCCGTTTTGGCACCGCTTGTCCAAAGGTATTTGAGAATGACAAGTTCCGATGGGTTGGGGTTGGCCATGAATGTCTCTCTTCTATCCTGCGCTACACGTGTAAAACTACGCCTGTAAATTCGAGTCTGTCAAGTTACGTGTGTCTTAGGGTTGCCGCAGGAGGCCCTTTCCCGTATAGGCAGCGCCTTGAAGAAAGGGCGGCGCCAGGCCGTGCCTGTCAGGCTGTCACCGTGATTCAGGTCGCGGCGGACTTCAGGGCGAAAGGAAAAACAATGTCAGATATTACTTTTAACGTCAGCGTACGTGATCGCACCGGCAAGGGCGGCGCCCGCGAAGCCCGTCGTCTGGGTTTGGTCCCAGGTGTTCTTTATGGTGGCGGGGAAGATCCCGTTGCGATCAACCTTAAGCAGAACGAAGTGATCAAAGCGATCAATACCGGTCAATTCCTGTCTTCGACGGCAACGCTCGTGCACGAAGGCAAAAAGCAATTGGTGATCCCGCAAGCCATCCAGATGCACCCGGTTACGGATCAGCCACAGCACGTTGACTTGTTCCGCGTGCAGCGCGACCAGATCATCACCGTTGAGGTTACTGTGAACTTCCTCAACGAAGAGGCCTCACCGGGTCTCAAGAAGGGCGGAACGCTCAACGTCGTGCGATACGCGGTGGAGCTGAACGTTCGTGCCGACAGCATTCCGGATTCGCTCGATGCTGACCTGACGGGTCTGGATATTGGCGACAATGTGAAAATCTCAAACATTAAACTGCCGGAGGGTGCCGAGCCCACCATTACAGATCGTGACTTCACCATCGCGTCTGTGGTTGGCCGCGGTATCTCTGCTGACACAGCAGAAGAGACAGACGCGCCAGAAGCGGACGAAGTCGAAGCCACGAAACAAGCTGGCGACGACGAATAGGCTTGATAAAGTCACTCATCAATTGGATGGCGGGATGGCTTTCAAGCGATCCCGCCATTATTGATTCAAACACCCCTGAACCAGAGGAACCGGTCATGCATATCCTGGTCGGACAAGGAAATCCGGACACCAAATATTTGCGTAACCGGCACAATTTCGGATTCATGGTCCTGGACGCGATTGCTGAGGAATATGGATTTGGCCCCTGGCGGCGGAAGTTCCAGAGCCAGGTGAGTGAGGGTCGGATTGCCGGCGAAAAAGTCCTGCTGATGAAGCCTGAAACCTTCTATAATGAGACGGGCCGGGCGGCTTTGGCGGCGATCCAGTTTTACAAGCTCGGTGCGGAAGACGTAACCGTCTTCCATGATGAGATCGACCTCGCGCCAGGACGTTTGCGGGTCAAACGTGGCGGTGGTCATTCAGGCAATAATGGCATCCGTTCGATGATCGCGCATGTCGGGGCAGACGTGCGACGCATTCGAATGGGAGTGGGGCATCCGGGCGACCGGTCACTGGTGATGCCATACGTTCTCGCAGATTTCGCCAAGGCAGATGAGGTCTGGCGAGACGATCTCATTCGCGCGTGCCCCAAATCACTGCCAATGCTGTTGGAGCATGGCGACGAACGGTATCAGACAGAAGTGATGCGTCTCGCGCCTGCGCCCAAGCACGATCCAAAACAGAAATCGTAACGGCCTATTCGTCCTCGGTATCGTCGATGATCGGCCCAGGCTCGAAGACAGCCGGCGCTGGGTCTTCCAGCAGATAAGCGGGCACCTGTCCGGCGGGACACTGTTCTTCAAGTGTAATGACACCCCCGACAGCCGTTGCGGGCAAACCCTGGGACGTTCTGAGGGCGGCGCTCAAGAGCAGCATCCCAACAATTACGACCCCGACAGCGGAGAGCATGATTGTGCCTAACTGATCATTCGATTGTACTGGCACAGAGGGCGGTTTGATTGGGGCGGGTCTGGTTAAAGGCTGCGCTGACATAGGTGCCGCAGCCGCCGGCTTGGGTGGTTTTTTCGAGGCGGGCGCTACAGGCGTTTTCGCCAACTTCGCGGAGGCCTTGGCGGGGGCTTTGCTCGGCGCCGACGTCTGAGACAACGGATCGGTTGGATGGGCTTTCTGCCAGGCCGCCTTCGCGTCCTTGTCGCTGCTCTTCAGATCGATCCACGCGCGCAAATCTTTGCGACCGTCTCTGCGTCCAAGTTCATCGACCAGTTCATAGTACCCGTTGACCAGTTTGCGCGGTCCCATACCGGAAAGCGCATAGCGTTTGTCGTCGCTAAAAGGCTCGTCCGGAACCGTTTTATCCAATCCGGCTTGCATCAGGACCCCGTCGCGCGATCGCGCATGGTGAGCGATCGCGTGCACCCAGTCGCTATCGCTTTTGTTCGGGTCGCACGCTGCTTTTGACCAAAGCACAAGCACCGTCTGAGAATTGTCCGCGTCCTTATAGTCTTTTGGGGTCGGGGTCGTATGATCTCTTTTCTTATTATA
>JAYZAM010000003.1:0-9566 GCA_036339715.1 Pseudomonadota bacterium
TCAGCGATAGGGTTTGGCCGGTCAGAGATAGTCCCATGCGCGTGGCTTGTTGTCCCGCGATGAAGCGCTCGCCGAACAGTCTGTCTCGAGAGACGGTGTCCAAAAGATCGGTTTCGCGCGCGGGGCAGGCGCGCAGTGCGAAATGATGGGTGAAGACCGGGCGAAGCGGGTCTGGCGTTTCGTGCACCTCATTCAGAATGTCGCGCGCGACGGGGTGCACGAGGTCTCCTGCAGCCAATGCGCGCCCCTGCAGGCCGCCGAAATGGGCTGGCAGATAAGTTGATGTTGATCCAAACGCTGGATCTGATTGAAAGCCGGAATGAATGGCGATGTAAGTTCGCGCGCCAATGCGATGGGGCGGTATTGTGAGCGTTTCACCGGCTTTGAGCTGCAGTGTTTTGTGAGTCCGTGCGAGTTTTCCAGAGATGAAAATTTCGGCACAGGCCCCTGTGATCGCAATCGTACAGGTCTCAACGCACTCAGCCTCAAACCCGCCAAATGTGATCTCGATCCCGGTTTGATCGGGCGTATTCTCAACAAGTCGCTTGGCCACGGCGAGCGAAACGCAATCGGCCGGTCCAGCATATGGAATACCTTGATGACGCCAACCCAGGCGCGGGGCACCCTGAAGCGTGCTTTGCAGTCCGGGTTTCAGAATCCGGAGCATCTACACACTCCGAAACTGCACCCGTTGCCCGGGCTGTAACAAGAAAGGTGGGTCTTTGTTCAGCTCGAACAATTTGGTTGCCGTTCGACCTATTAGGGGCCAGCCTCCGGGGCCATCCAGGGCATAAATCCCGGTAAAATTGGCGCTGATCCCAACTGACCCTGCAGGCAATCTCGGGCGCGGATTGGCGAGCCTTGGGATCTTGAACGTCTCGGGTAGCCCCGAAAGATATGCAAACCCGGGTGTGAACCCGATCATTTCGACGATATGAACTTGACCGCAATGCAAGGCGATAAATGCCTCCGGCGACAAATTGAGTGCATCGCAAACATTCGTGAAATCTGGACCGTTTTCACCGCCATATTCGACGCCGATCTCAGTAATCTTGGTTGTATTAATTGGTTCTGCAGGCGGTAATTTCTGCTTATGGATTAAAGCTTCGACCGCCAGTGCTTGGCTCGGTTCAAAGTGAACCGCGACGCTCTCAAGGCCTGCGACCACGTCTTCGGCAATCCGGCTTTGGCGTAGCCGCGCCGCCAGCTTTTGGGCTTGCTGGCTGGTCGCAACCGAGACTTCAAACGTATCGTCTGCGGTCCGAATAAGGGTCAGGTCGGCGCACACAATTTCAGGCCTTCATGCTCAAGCGCCGCCTGGATTTTTCGGGCCGCGGCGACAGATTCTGGCGTGTCGCCATGTACACAAATCGTGGCGACGGGCAGGCTTATCAGGTTGCCGTCATAAGCGGTCACGCTGTGTTGCGTCGCGATGCTTAAGGCCTGTTCGGCTTGTGCGTCGGCATCATGAATCACCGCGCCCGGTTTGGTGCGGTCCCGCAATTGCCCATCCGCCTCGTAGGCTCGATCGGCAAAGCCTTCTGCGGTGAACCCGACCCCGCGCGATCGGGCAGCCTTTTCCAGCTCTGACGCAGGTGGCCCGACGAGTTTTGCACTGGGTAGCGTCTGCTCGACTACGGTGACAATGCTCTGCGCGAGCTCGGCGTCAATTGCCGCCATATTGTACAGCGCTCCATGCGGTTTCAGGTGCGTAAGCGAGACCGACATTTCGACGGCAATCTCGCGCAACGTCTCAACCTGTCCGATGAGCACCTGTTCTAGATCTTTACCGCTGAGGCTGGACGGTGTCCGGCCAAAATTCTCTCGATCAGGGAAGGAGGGGTGCGCCCCCGCTGCCACACCATTCGCTTTCGCGAGTTGTAATGCTTCGCGCATGGAAGCCGTATCCCCGGCATGTCCACCACAGGCGATATTGCAGCTGGTGATCACCGACATCAGGTCGGAATCGCCAGCACATCCCTCGCCAAGGTCTGCATTCAGATCGATTGTCTCATTCATGCCATCCATCCCGCAGCGCGTAGGATTGATCGTACGCCAATTGCCAGGGTTATCAATACGATCACGCCGCCTACAAGGTTGGCTGAGACGCTATTCGTATAGGTGCCGAGCAAGTCTTTCCGGTTCATCACCCAGAGCAAGAACGCGGCAATGATCGGGAGCAAGAGGCCGTTTGCGTACTGCGCGATCAGGATGAGCTCGACAGGACGGATGCCGAGCAGGCTTATGGATGCCCCAACGATAATGACGAAGAGTGCGGTGCCACGAAACAGTTTCGATTTTCGGTTACGGTCTCCGCCAATGATCTCGCTCAAGGCAAAGGCTGTTGCCATCGGCGCAGTAATCGCTGAGGTCAGACCGGCTGCGAACAATCCAATCCCCACGAGGTAACGTGCGGCTGCGCCAAAAGTCGGCTCAATCGCCAGCGCCATATCGGCGGCATTGCTTATCTCTAGACCGGTCTTGAACAGACTGCTCGCAGCTGTGGTCAAAATCAGGATCGAGATCAGTCCGCCAAGACCGATTGAAAAAGCAGAGTCGCGTCTCGCTTCTGAAGGCCCGTGCCCAGCAGGCCACTTTTGCTGAGACGCGGCGGCGTGAAGGAAGAGATTATAAGGCACAATCGTCGTGCCGATCAGAGCGATCGCGGTGAGGGTTGCACCATCCGGGATTTGTGGGCGAAGCCCGGACAGAAGAGCTCCGAAATCCGGTCGGACGAATAAAGCGCTGAGCAAGAAGGCCGCGCTCATGACCATGACCAGACCGATCAGGAGCTTTTCAAGCACTTCGTAGCGACCGATTAGAACGGCGATCCCCGCAAACAGGGCGAGGATTGCAACCCATGCGGGTTGACCGGGAGATGCCGCCCCGAACAGAGCGTCTGCCCCCAAAGCCCCGCCAGCGAGATTGCCCCCTTCATAGGCGCAGTTTCCGATCAGAAGTGCAGCAAAGACCAACCCGCCCATCGCCCATTTAACTGTTGGATTCGGCGCGGTTTGCATGAGCGCTTCGCCGAGGCCGAGCTGCGCGCCTGCGCCGAGCCGCGCGGACATATCCTGCAGGATGATGGTGGCGACCGTGGCGAAGACCAGCGCCCACAGCAGGGCATACCCGAAATTTGCACCGGCCAGCGTACATGCCGTAACTGTTCCAGGCCCGATAAAGGCGGCGGCAACAAGGACGCCGGGACCGAACTTCAGTTTCATTCCTCAGACCCAGATACAGCGATACCCCGGCGGGTGGTCAAATAAGTGGCGAAGCTCGCAAGCCAGTGGCTGCCAGAATAGTGCTCGTCCGACACCGCAGCGATCCCAGTCTCGGCGTGAATTTCGGCAGCGGCCAGGAGAGAGCCGTTGCGCGCATCGGCAGCCGGAAGCGCCGAGGCAATCCCCTCCAATGCCCAGGCGCGAGACAGGTTGACCCCATCAAGATGAACCAGTTTGCCGTCTGAAGCATCGAGAACAATGCCGGGCGCCAACCAGTCGGAACGGCCGTCGGTCGGGATTTGCGGCAGGAAAGCTGACAGCCATGTCCCAAAATCATCTTGCGAAAGAACCCGGCGCATCAAATCCGCTTCCATCAGGCAAGGCGACAGGAAATCTTCGCCCGATGGCTCATAGGCGAGCGGGCAGTTCACGTCCTCAAGATGGAAGTCCAGGGTTTTGTCGATGAGATCCTGTTCTAACGCGTCGTCTCCGACCTGCCGCGCATAGTCGATCATCAAGCCAAATGCGAAGGCCGTCTGATTGTGCGTGCCGAGCCGGATCGGATAATAAAGGTTGGGCAACCAGGCGCGGGTTTTCTCAACAATCGCCTCTTCCAGAGGTCGCAGCGTTTCGCGCCAATCCTTCAATTGAGGGTCATCGCTCTCATCCAGCTCTGCGACGAGCTGCAGATACCAGGCAATGCCATAGGGGCGTTCAAAAGAAGCGCGGCCTGCACCGAGGTAGTAGGCAAGCTCTGCAGCCAGTTTGTCTTCTGTGAAACTCTCACTCAGTTTGCTACGAATTTCGGCGGCGTAGACCCCATCCGGGTTTGTTGTGAGTTGGCGGACCAAAAGCCAATGACCGTGCACTGATGAATGCCAATCATAGCATCCATAGAAGGTGGGAGTGAGTTCTTTTGGTGGTTTCGCATCCTCGGCAGACTGCAGCACATGGCTGATTTTGTTGGGGTATTCGCGATGAATGCAATCAAGCGCGAGAATTGCGAACCGGTCTTCCAGGGTTTGAGGCGCAGGGCGCTCGGATGTGGTCATTTCCAGGGGCTCCTGCGTTTGACCGGACCCCGGAGCGCAGGCGGCTAATGCCAACGCGACCGCAATCCAAATCGCATGATTGATCATAATACTTCCTTCCCTCTCGACCTTTGTTCTAGAGGCCGGCCCAGGCGCTGTGCAAGTCTCTCGGTTGGGGTCAATTAAAGCAGATCGCAAGCTCTGCCAGCCATTCACGGACGGAGTCTTTCTGAGCTTCAGAAATCCCGTGTCGAACCAAGATCAAGTCTTTTTGAGGAACGATGACGATGTATTGCCCATCATAGCCGTTCGCAGAGAAGCTGCCCGGCCCCGCCATGTCCAGCCACCAATGCCCGCCATAGCCCATAGGCTCATCCGAGGGCACGTTTGGAGTTGGGGTGCGCGCATGATCGACCCAGCCAGAGGGTAAAATCTGATTGGTGTCCCAGACGCCATTACGCAGATAAAGCAGTCCGAACTTGTCAAAATCACGCGCTGTAGAGAAGCAAAAACTTGACCCTAAAAAGGTCCCGGCAGCATCAAATTTAGGAATTGCTGACCGCATCCCGATCGGTCCGAGCAAGCGGTCCCACATAAACCGCTCAAACCCATCTCGATCCAGACGCAGGGCATCCGCAAGCTGCCGACAGATGATGTTCGTGGTGCCGCTCGAATAAGACCAGACGGTGCCAGGCGGATGATCCAGCGGCAAACTCGCGGCGAAATGCGCAACGTCGGGTTTGCCGCTGCCGAACAGCATTTCGATTGTATGGGAGACGCCGGAATCCTCATAATCTTCTGTGAACCGCAATCCGGACGACATACGCAGCAAGTGTTCGAAGGTGATGGCCGCGCGTGGATCGCCTTCTTCGTTCCATTCCGCGGCATTGACGAACATTTCTGGTTTGATTGCGCCGTCCGCCGCCGCGATCCCAAACAGGGCGTGGGTCATCGATTTCGCCATCGACCAGGAATGATGCGTGTCTTCTTCGCTATAACCCGCGCCATACCGCTCGAGCACGAGCTGCCCCGCCTGAACCGCGAGAACGGCATGCGTTTGCCCGAGCGTATCTTCGCTTGAAAATGCAAGGTCCAGCAGTGTCTGCAATCTCTTGTGATCTGTACGCGCTGGGAGGGGGGCAACAGGCCACTCTTCTGTCGGCCAGGGTGTTTCGTCGGGCTGTTTTGGCAGCCGCGGTAAGCTCGGAGCGGTCATCATGGCGTGACTATCGACTGAAAAGCTCAGCGTGACCAGATGCGATATGGTGCGCCCCAGCCGTCTTCAACCTGTCTGCCAGTCCAGGGTCGGCGTGCTGTCCACCGGTAAATCCGATCACCGACATGCCGGCGGCGCGGCCGGCACGGACGCCGTTTTCGCTGTCTTCAATCACCACACATCGGAGGGGCGAAGCTTTCAATTGCTTGGCCGCAAACAAAAACAAATCCGGAGCAGGTTTGCCATTCTCCACGTGCTGCGCTGAATAGATATGCGGTTTAAACAAGTGGCTCAAACCGGTGATTTCGAGCTTGCGGGTCAGGCGATCAATCGGTGATGAGGACGCCACAGCCACAGGTTGGGTTAAGCTGGAAACCAGATCTTCAAGACCAGGGATCGCTTTCAGATCTGCCTCAATTCGGGGCCAGGCGCGCCGAGTGAGCTCCGGCTCGAAGCTTGCCGGAAACGATTTGCCAAACTTGGCATGATAGTCTCGCTCCAGTTCCGCATAATAATTCGGCATGGCTAGTCCCATGAAGCGGGACAGATAAGTTTCCAGAGAATAGTCTAGACCATACTCACTCAAGAGCTCACGTTCGATCGAAATATGGATGATCTCGGAGTCGACAATTACGCCATCGCAATCGAAAATGATGGCATCAAAGTATGAGAGCATGCGCGCCTCTCTCTCAGGTCCCTAGCCAGCGAGATCGTAGCACAGGAAAACCAAATCCGTCACTCGCGATCCAGAAGATGCGTTACGATCAAGAATCGCTTAAATCCGTGTCATGTCTAAGCTCTATTTCACTTACAGCGCGATGAATGCCGGTAAGTCGGCGATCCTCCTGCAGGCGGCCTACAATTATCGCGAGCGCGGTATGGAGGTGATGCTTTGGACCTCCGGCCATTATGGCGCGAACGCGAAGGCCAGCCAGGGAAAGATCGAATCTCGCATCGGCCTAGAGGCCGACGCCAACCTTTATCGTGACGACACAGATTTGTTCGCTGCGATCGAGCGGCAAAATGCAGAGGTACCCCTCAGCGCAATCTTTTTTGATGAGGCGCAATTCCTCACTAAAGCGCAGGTCTGGCAACTGGCACGAGTTGGCGATCGTCTCAAATTGCCAATACTTTGCTATGGGCTGCGAACCGATTTTCAGGGCGAATTGTTTGAAGGGTCAGCCGCCCTTCTGGCGATCGCCGACGATTTACGCGAAGCCCGCACGATCTGCTTCTGCGGAAAAAAAGCGACCATGACGGCCCGCATGGACGAGCAGGGTAATGTTCTCACCTCCGGCAATCAGGTGAGCGTCGGCAAGGAGGTCTATGTCTCCTTTTGTCGCTCTCACTGGGAAGAGGCATTGGGGCGCTAAGACCTCATTACGCGCCCAATCCCGCCACATTACAAACCTAGATTAGAGCGCTGGGGACAGAGCATGGAGCCCGTTATGCGCGCGCGAAACAATGGTGTTCGGAACAGTTTGATTTGCGGACTTCTCGCAATTGCAACCTTTGTCGGGATCGGGCTGGCTGCCAGTGCTCAGGAGTTGCCGGGCTCGCCCGAGATCGACTTTGCAGGCTTTATGGACCTTGGGGATGAAGTCTTCCAGATCCGCGAAGACCGTTTGCTGTCCTTGGAACAATTCAACGATATGGCGGAAGCCCCAAACACCATCATTCTCGATGCGAGAAGCACTTTCGCATTTGAAATGGGACACATTAAAGGCGCCGTGAACCTGCCATTTTCCGATTTCACAGATGAGAAACTTGCGGCGATCATCCCAAACAAAGACACTCGGATCCTGATTTATTGCAACAATAATTTCTCCGATGATGTCGAGCCCATTCCGTTGAAGCGCATCTCTCTGGCCCTGAACATTCCGACCTTCATCAACCTTTATGGCTACGGCTACGAGAATATCTATGAACTCGGTGTTCTGACTGAAACAACCAACGAGGATGTGAACTGGGTTTCTGGCGAAATACCGCTCTAGGGGCTTCCCCGGATAGTTTTAGCTCTGCTAATGCGTTCATTCGGCCACTTGTACTCAGCGATGAGATCCTACAAATGCGCCGCTGAACAAGTTTGCCCGAGGAGACCGCCGTGTCTGCAACCGCTGAAGCGCCCGCAAAGAAAGTGAACCCCAACGCACCGACCGAAGAAACGGTGCTGTCCGTACATCATTATACGGATCGGCTGTTCAAATTCACGATCACGCGTCCTTCGAGTTTCCGGTTTCGGTCCGGCGAGTTCATCATGATCGGTCTAATGGGCGACAATGGGAAACCGCTGCTGCGGGCTTACTCTGTTGCCAGCCCAAACTGGGATGACACACTTGAGTTTTACTCCATCAAGGTGCCGGACGGTCCGCTAACGTCTAAGCTCCAGAAAATTCAGGAAGGCGACAAGGTTCTGCTCGGCAAGAAGCCGGTTGGCACTTTGGTGCATGACGCTCTGGTGCCGGGCAAACGGCTCTATTGCTTCTCAACAGGGACGGGTTTTGCGCCCTTTGCCAGCATTCTGCGCGATCCGGAAACCTATGAGAAATTTGAAGAGGTGATCATCACCCATACCTGCCGGGATGTTGCCGAACTCGCATATTCTCGTGAGACGGTTGATGCGTTCCTCAACGATCCAGACATTGGTGAAATCGGGCAGGGCAAGTTGCGGCTTTATCAAACTTGCACGCGCGAAGACTTTGAGAAAAAGGGCCGCGTGACCGATTTGATCCGCTCAGGAAAACTGTTTGAAGACCTCGATGTTCCGCGTCTTGATCCGGCGACAGACCGCGCGATGATCTGCGGCTCGATTGAGATGACCAAAGAGCTGAAAGGCCTGATGGAAGAGCATGGTTTGAAAGAGGGATCGAACTCTGAACCGGCCGACTTTGTGATTGAACGGGCCTTCGTCGGTTAGGCCGCGTTCGAGATGATCGTTCGCGACTATACATCGGCCGATGCGACGGCTTTCCGTGACCTCAATCTCGCATGGGTCGAAAAGTATTTTACAGTCGAGGCCGAAGATCGCGCGCAGCTCGAAGATCCGCAAACGCATATCCTTGACCAAGGCGGCTGCATTCTGATTGCAGAGTTTGAAGGTGAGGCCGTCGGAACGGTCGGGCTCGTGCCGGGGCATCATGACGGTATGCTGGAGCTGATCAAAATGTCGGCCCGTGATGACATGCAAGGCAAGGGGATCGGGCGCGCACTGATGGATGCTGCCATCGCCAAGTCACGTGAGATGGGTGCACATCAGATCTGGCTCGAAACCAATACCTCGCTCGACGCGGCGCTGGCGCTTTATCGCAAGTCCGGCTTTCGTGAACTCACAGGCGATGAGCTCACCCCGACTCCCTATGATCGATGCAATTGTCAGATGTTGTTAGACCTCTGACACAAAAAGAGCGTCCGTCGGACAGCCGCGGACGCTCTTGCTAGGCGGGACCGTTATCTTAGAACCCGTATACCAGCGACACGCGACTGATTGTGTCAGTGTCTTCAAAGCCTTCCACTGGATCGGTATCGTGGCGTACTTCGAAGGAAATCCGCGCCGAGAAGGCATCTGTCAGTGCTGCGGTAAGTGCAGACACATTGCCGATTTGGGTTGAAACATCTGCGTACAGAACTGTCGTGTCATTGGTGAACGCGACATTGTCATTGAACGCATGGGCAAAGTTAGACTGAGCCGAGACGCTGAACGATTCCTGGGTTTCGCCAGGAACAACAGTTGGCACACCGCCAATCAGCTGGATTGTATCCTCAGTTTCGTCAATCTTCAGACCTGGGCCGCCACGAACGGTCCACTGCGTCGCATCACCGTTGAGAACTTCATAACCGAGACCGCCGCCGACAAAGGCACGAGAGTCAAAGCCAGAAAATTCGTCGGCTTCATAAGATAGCTGACCATATCCGAACAGGCGATCATTGATCTGACGGTCGAGATTGCTGCCGAGGAAAATCCGGTTCTTGGTTTCTTCGCCATCGGTTTCACCGTAATCGGCAGTGGCCTGAACCCCAACTTTCCAGACATTCATGGTCCGGGTGACGTCGACGCCAAGGCCGATATCGGTTGTTTCTGTATTTCCGGTGGTCACG
>JAYZAM010000004.1:0-5812 GCA_036339715.1 Pseudomonadota bacterium
CGGTGCCACCCCATTTGCCGAACAGGATTTTGTCGCCTGGCTTAACGTCGAGCGGAACGCGCTCATTGTCGTCGCCCATCGCGCCGTTACCCACAGCAAGAACTTCGCCTTCTTGTGGCTTCTCGGTCGCTGTGTCGGGGATGATGATGCCACCAGCGGTCTTTGTGGCTTCTTCAACGCGGCGAACCAGAACGCGGTCGCCAAGTGGACGGAATTTCATGAGAAATACCCTCTTCTTCGTCTGTTAAATGTCTTGTTCGCCAGCAGGGTGTCAGGTGTTAGCACTCACACCCATAGACTGCTAACGATGGCGTGCAGGTAAGTTCCGGGACCGCGTGCGTCAACACTCTAGCAATGAAATTTCTGAGAAAACCTGCGCATCGCTCACGCAGACTTGGGCGGTCCAACTGAATTTGAACTGATCAAAGGCGAGTTTCGCTTGAACTAGCGTCCAAGTTCCTGCTTCAGGAACGCGTTTTCCTGACGCAAAGTCTGCAATTCTTCCACCATGGGTGAAAGGCTTGCGGCCAGTTCTTCTTCTGTGAAGCGCGGGGTTATGAATTGCGGACAATTCCAGTCGAATGCGTCGATATCGATCGTGAACAGGCGTTCGACATTGCCCTGACCTTCAATCGCCAGCGCTTCGGCAAGGTCGGGATTCGACGCGGCTTCCTGAACCTTTGCACGGCCAAGCAGTTTCAGACGCGCCCGGTTGGGGTAATCCATCAAAAACAGTGAGAAACGCTGTTCGGTTTGGAGATTGCCGATGGAGACATATTGTCGATTGCCGCGATAATCGGCGAAGCCGAGCCGGCTGTCGGAGAGGACTTTTAAAAACCCGCGTGGGCCGCCGCGATGCTGAATATAAGGCCAGTCATCTTCAGACACGGTTGCCATATAGAAACTGTCGCGCATCGAAATGAACGCCGCTTCCCGCTCACCGAAGCCCTCCGGGGCGGGTCTTGCCACCATCCCGGCATACATCTCTCTAGAGCCCCGAGCTTCCTGTTCAGCTTTCACGTGCGACGTGAACGCGATCTCTCCGAAATGTTTCATGCTGCCGCTCCTGTGTCGCCTATGATCTAGGTGGTCAGACGGAAACCGGGAATGCTGATCTTCTCCATAGGACTTATGCACGTTTCATACAGTTTCGCCTCAGGGCGATGTTAAGGGGTGTTCGACTCAGCATCGATCGCTTCAACAATCGTCTGATAAAACACCTCACGCTGCGCGTTTTCGTCATCGACATTTCCGAGGGCGGTCGACCAGGAACTGTTCGTGGCGATCACCAGCTCGCGTGCCGGATCGATATAGATGCCCTGTCCGAAAATCCCGCGCGCGGCATAGGCGCCGCTATCGTAGGTCCACCATTGGAAGCCATAGCCCTGCCCCGGCAGTCCATATCCAATGCGTTTGGTGGTTGCGCGTTCGATCCAGTCGTCCGGTACAATGGGCTGGCCGTTAATCTGAGCGCCTTCCATTATAAATTGCCCAAACCTCGCAAAATCGCGGGTCGCGGCCTGAATGCAACAGCCGCTAATCTCGGTGCCATCATCATTAAGCAGCCAGGTGGCGTCTTGCTCCATCCCATAAGGCTGCCAGATCTTTTCGGAGAGGTAGTCAGAAAGTGTCCGTCCTGTGGCTTCCGTGACCAGGACGCCGATCATATTGGTCTCGCCGGTGGAATAATTCCACACTTCGCCCGCGGGATGAGCCCGCGGCAGAGCGGCCATATAACTGACGAGATTCGACTCGCCGTCTTCAGCGACATGATTGTTAAACTGCGCCACGTCCGAATTTGGGTCCGTGTAAGTTTCATCCCAGTCGATGCCGGATGACATGGTCAAAAGTTGCTCGATCGTGACATCATCATAGGCCGAGTTCTCGAGCCCTTTTATGTATTTCGAAACCGGGTCATCGAGACTTTCTATATGGCCCTCTTTGAGCGCAATTCCGACCAGGGTGGATGTCAGGGACTTGGCGACTGAAAAACTCGTCCAACGGCCTTTCTCGGTGAAGTCCAGACCATAGCGCTCCAGGCGAATTTGACCTTTGTGCAGGACCACCAGACCGGCATATCTCTGCTCTGCGAGATGCGCCTCGAGATCGATTGGGAGAATTAGTGCGGGTCCCTCTGGTAGAGCCCGAACTGCGTCCGAAGCCGGAATCTCGCGTGAAGGAACGAGGATTGGCAGGCGATCCAGCATCCGAAATCCGGCATCCCGCTGCCCCTGGGTCCAAAACAGCACTTCTGCATCTGTTGGCATGCTGCTGATCAACCGCCGCCAGTCTGACCCGATCAACCACCAGGTCAGGGCACCAAGCAGGGCGAGAACGCCCAATCCATATCCAAGTTTCCGCATCTGTTTCCTCCTGCGTCCCCTTGTTCTTCGGACGCTTATTTTTTTGCCGTATGGGCTTCGTTTTTCAAATTCCAGATCGGCGTTCGGATGACCATCCAGATGATCAAGATGGTCATCCCGGCGGCGGGAACGATCGCAATCTTGTATGGTCCGAAGGCGTCAACCAGCCAGCCCATAAGAGCTGCACCAAATGGGGCACCCGCCATAAAGCCAAGCTGATAGATCGATAAAACGCGCGCCAGCTGATCCTTCGGTGCTGCGTCTTGCACGATAGAGCGGCTCATCGCGATCGAAACTCCAGCAGACAGCCCCCAGACAAAGACGATGGCCAGGAACGCCTCGTGGGGAATTCGCGTCATCATCGGCAAGATTGCCAGCGATCCCAGCAATTGCGCGATGAGAAGCAGCCGGCCCTGTCGCTTGATATTCTTTATGAGGGACAAGGCGACCGACGATACAAAGGCGCCCAGCCAGAAGGTTACAAACATGTCGCGGATACCGTCTCCTGACAAGCCATACACGTCGCGATTTATGATCGGTAATACCACCAGGAATGCGCCGATCACGAAGATCCCCACGCCGAACATCAGTACCGTCATCGCCCAGAGTTTCGCGTCTCCGGCAACCACTTTGAACCCTTCGCCAATATCGCCGAATGCTGCACCAAATCCTGAGCGGCCTGTTTTGACTTTGCGCCCTTTGGCCAGCATGAAAGCCAGCAGTGCGCCGGTCGCGACCACCGCGCCCTGCAGCGCCATCAGAAACCAACTGTCGATTGGACCAACTCCGAAGCCGCCGAGCCAGTCCGGCATCTTCGTCATCTTATCGGCATATCCGCCTAAGATGAGGCCGGTAATTTGTGCGCCGAATTGCGCCAGCGTCGCGAAAGCCACGCCTTGCTGCAGAGTCACGCCCGAGCCGACCCGTCCGCGCCGCTCTACTACCTCATTGAGGATCGCATCGCGCGCGGGCATCATGAAAGCGCCGACGGTTCCAAGTGCTAAGCCATAGGCGATCATGAGCGGGTAAGAGAGATTGTCCGTGGCGAGCGCGAAGGCGAGTCCAAAGGCGGGAAGTGAGGCGAACAAGTGCAAGACCATCAAGAGCGGTTTGCCTGAAGCGCGCTCTGCGACAACGCCTCCGAGTAATAGAAAAATCACGGACGGACCGGACAAAGCGAGGTTCGCGAGACCGAGCTCGGTCCCGCCCAGCCCAAGCTTATTGGTGATCAGATACGGAAACAGCACCATTTGTAGGCCGAAGGCGATGAACCATGTTGCCTGTACGGATAAATAAGCCGGTAACTCGACTTTGACGCCGCGTCTGGCTTTTCGTGCCATCATGGATTGCGCCGTTTCGAGCAATGATGCGCCGGCGCTCATCGCCGACCCCATGCCGCTCAGCGGGGATCGGGCTTCTTCCAGAATATCCGGATCGTCGACACTCTCCGCCGATTGCGGCTCTTCGCTCATCGTGGTCTTGGCCCTTGTTCCCAGTTCGTCAGAGTGTCGCGGGAATGACAAACACGCAACAGGAAATATCCGTATCTGACACCCGGCGTCTTGGAGGTGTCTTGTGCGCATGCTAGGCTTTTATCGCGCATACAAGGAGACCAACACATGCGAGCAATGCGTCATATCGGGAGTTGGGGGCTGGCGCTGTTTCTTATTTTCATGTTTCTGCAGGCGACCGTTCATCCTTTGCCAAATCCGCCTTTGGGGTCTGTGAAACTGTTTGATCCCCCGGGGCAAAACATCGTGTTTGCGACCCTGGCGGAAAATACGCAAATCGCCTTGTTTGAGCCCACCGGACGTGTGATCGTTGCGATTGGAGAATTGTTCGCCGCGTTTCTGCTATTGCTTCCCGCGACTCGAAAGCTGGGTGCTGTCCTGTCATTCTTAATCCTCGGCAGCGCAGTGGTGTTTCATTTGATGCCGTCCATTCTTGGGCGTGAGGTCCCCATTTCTTTGGAGGCAGGGGCGGCAACCGATGGCGGACAGCTCTTTGCGCTCGCCATCGCGATGCTCGCGGCCAGCATGCTACTTTTTGTCGTCCATCCTGGGCGGCAGCCTTCGTCGCTTAACTAAGACGCGCAGGCCAATCTCATTGGATTGTTAACACCTTTTCGGCAGTCTCCACTTCTAGTTTAGGAGACGTTTGCCATGAGCGATCCCATTTCATTCGGCAAGCCCGAGAATGAAGGTGGACGTGCGCGGCGTATTTTGCTGCGCAGGTTGATCGATTATGTCGCTTTGCCGGGCTCTCAGGTGGCCCCCCAGGATCGCTCAATGGGAGGCGATATTCTGCTTGATATGCTGTTTCATGCTTCTGAGGAGGAGAAGCGGCTATGCGCAGAACGCCTGACAACGCTGAGCGAAGCCCCGAGGCGGGTTCTGCGATATCTCGCGCAGAATGAACTCGAAATCGCACGCCCTTTGCTGGAGAACAGTGAAGCGTTCGACAGCTCTGATCTGATTGAGATTTTAGATCACGTTTCGATGGAGCATCGAAAACTGATTGCCAAAAGCAAGCGCGTTCCAATTGTGGTGAGTGATAATCTTGCGCGGCGCGGCGAGGTCGCAGTGGTGAAACTTCTCATCGAAAACAAAGGGTCCGAATTTTCAGAGACCGCGATGGATGTTTTGGTTGAGCGCTCGCGCAAGGAAGAGGGACTGTCGCCACTGCTTATCAAAAGGCTCGAGCTTAAACCCGCTCAGGCTATGGCCATGTTTTGGTGGTCGGATCGCGACACGCGACGCATGATCCTGCAGCGTCATGCAGCCGACCGTGCCGAAATGGTCGCCATGTGCGCGGATGTGTTTGCGATTGCGGCCGGGGAAGGTTGGTCTGACCCGGTAGCACGCAAAACGCTGCAACTGATTGAGCGTCGACAACGTAATCGCGCCGCGATCGAGCGCAGTCCGTACGACAGTCTCGAAAATGCTGTTGAAGTTGCTGCGACCGTCGGGATGTCGCCTGAACTGGTTCAGGAAATCGGATACCTCGCCGGGATTAAGCCTGTGACCAGCGCGAAGATTCTCAGTGATCCGGGTGGTGAGGGCATTGCCGTCTTGTGTAAGGCGACTGGGTTGAAGAGGCCATCATTGAAGAGTTTCTGGCTGGCTTTGCGTCGCCCTGTTGAGGCGGAAAGCGGTGAGCTTGATCCGATGTTCGGGCACCTGATGGAGACCTATGATTTGCTGAGCGTCGCGAAAGCGCAGACGACGCTGCGCTATTGGAACTGGTCTTTGTCTTCAGCCTTCTCGCCACGAAAAAGCTCAGAATCTGGGACCGGCCTTGATCAGGCAAACGATGATTCTGCATTTTCGACGGCGCGCCGCACAGCCAGCCTCGTTTTTGGCAATTAGGTAATTTTTCGCACATGTGCGACCGGTTTGGACTTTCCAAACCTCATTTACAGTTCTAATTGCGCCTCTACACAAACACAT
>JAYZAM010000005.1:0-4873 GCA_036339715.1 Pseudomonadota bacterium
GGTTTTAATCTAGACAATGAGCGAGCGACCCATGTCCCGCGTATGTGAACTTACTGGCACAGGCCCTATGGTCGGACACAATGTCAGCCACTCGAACATCAAAACGAAGCGCCGGTTTATGCCAAACCTGGTGAATGTAACTCTGCATTCTGAGGCGCTGGATCAGAAATTCTCTATGCGCATTGCGGCAAAAGCCCTGCGGTCCGTCGACAAGCTCGGTGGTCTGGACGCATATCTCGCCAAAGCGAAAGACGATGTTCTGTCCGCGAAAGCGCTGAAGATCAAAAAGAACATTGCAAAGAAGGCTGAAGAGGCCGCTTAGCATCTTCTTTTCGGTAATGATTTTGAACGCGCTCTGAGCTTCAGGGCGCGTTTTTCATTGCGATTTGCATCCCGCGCAAAGACCGTTACACCCTGCAGTGAAAAGAACTTTGGGAGAAGTCTATGCGATTGATGCTGGCCGGTATGGCGAGCCTGATGTTGGCTGCGTGTGACGTAGCCACGGCACCGGGCGAAACAAATGATCTGACTTTCGATGTGCCAGTTCGCGCGATTTTCGCAGACACGGTCTACACCGGAAATCCGGACCAGCCGATGGCCTCCGGCGTCGTATACGGTGAAGCGGGTCGTATTCTTGCTGTGCTGCCGGAAGGTTTTGATGGCGAGATCAGTGGCGCAGGAGCACCCGCGACGATCACGAGGCTTGAAGGGGGCTTCTTGTACCCCGGTTTTACGGACGGACATGCGCATCTGCTTGGCATTGGTGAGCGCGAACTGACGCTCAATCTGGAAGGCACCGCATCGATTGTCGAGCTGGTGACGCGGATCGAGAGCGAAGTGCAGGGGCTTCCGGCTGGTCAGGTCGTTTATGGTCGGGGCTGGATCGAAACCGGCTGGCCGGAAGGACGTATGCCGCTGGCGCGTGATCTGGACGCTGTCAGCCCGGATAATCCCGTCATTCTCACGCGTGCCGATGGCCACGCGCTTGTCGTCAATACGGCTGCATTACTGGCCGCTGGTATTGGTGCGGACACGCCAGATGTGGCTGGCGGCAAAATCGAGCGCGATGAGACCGGGGCCGCGACCGGAATTCTGATCGACAATTCAATGGCGCAAGTTCTGGCGCTGGTGTCCGCGCCGACCGAAGCGGATATTATCCGAGCCTATGTCGTTGGCAGCGACGCTTACGCTGCGCGCGGTTGGACTGGCGTTCATAATATGAGCGTTGATCCGCGCGATGCGGCGATTCTTGAGCGCCTGGATCTTGAAGGTCGCCTGCCTTTGCGACTGCACAACGCTTATGACCGCACAGGGTTTGAGATAGCCGAAACCCGGGCTCATGAGACCGATACAATCACCAACCGCTCTGTGAAGCTGTATATGGATGGCGCGCTGGGGTCGCGCGGCGCGCTCCTGATAGAACCTTATTCGGACCGCCCGAACACGAGTGGTCTGTCGCTGATGGAACCTGAATTACTGGGTGAATTGATGACGCGGGCTGAAGCGGGCGATGTACAGCTTGCCATTCATGCCATCGGGGACCTCGCCAATCGCCGCATCCTCGAAACTTATGAAGCGGGCGGGTATCCGGACGCGTTGCGTTGGCGGATTGAGCATACTCAGGTTCTGCATCCAGACGATATCGCACGCGTCGGCCGACTGGGGCTCATTGCTTCCATGCAGCCGAGTCATGCCATTGGTGATCTCAAATTCGCGCCGGATCGGCTGGGTCGTGACCGATTGTACGGTGCGTATGCCTGGCAAAGCCTGCTCGAGACCGGGGCCATTGTGCTCGGCGGGTCTGATGCACCGGTTGAGGTGGGAACACCGCAGATTGAATTTTACGCTGCGGTTGCGCGCAAGGACCTGGAAGGCTTCAGCAATGAGGACTGGTATCCGCAAGAGGCGCTGTCACGGGAGCAAGCGCTCACCCTGTTTACAGCGGCCCCGGCTTATGGCGCCTTCATGGAAGCCGATCTCGGCACCATCGAAGTCGGTAAGCTTGCGGACTTTTCCGCGTTCGACGCAGACTTAATGACGATCCCGGAAGCCGAGATCCTGTCCGCCAAAACCATGCTGACCGTGGTCCATGGAGAAGTAGTTTATTCCGCCGCTGAATAGATTTTTGTAGAGGCGAAATGGTCGAGCATCAGTTTTGTGATGCTCGGCAAGAAGCGGGGTGGCACGTCATGGCCCATCCCATCCATCACTTCCATGCGCGCGCCGCGAACGAGTTTTGCGACATCGCGCCCGCCTTCAATCGGGACCAGCGGGTCTTTATTGCCATGGATGACCAGCGTCGGAGCTTTGATACTGCGGGTGATTTTTCGAAAATCACCGGACGCGACAATTGCGGACATCTGTCGCAACACACCCGCCGGGTTGAAATTGCGGTCATAGGATCGTGTGATCCGGTCGCGCATGCCATTTGTATTCTGGTCCTCACCTGGCGTCCCGATTACGCCGAAAGTTGCCACAGATTGATCAATGATCTCATCTCGCGTGGTCGGCTGAGGGCCACGTCGAATCATGGCTTGCATGACCTTGCCAGATGGACGCGGCAGCTTCGGATTTCCGGTCGTGGTCATAATCGCTGTTAGGCTGAGAATTCGGTCCGGAACCATGGACGCCACATGCTGGCCGATCATGCCGCCCATTGAAATGCCCACGAGGTGAACCTGATCGAGGTTCAGAGCATCCATCAATCCAATCGTGTCGTTTGCCATATCGGCGAGCGCATAAGGCGTTTTGATGCGGAAACCGAGGCGTCGCAAAACGATTTGTCGCAGGATATTGGGTGACTTTTCGCCAGTGTGATGATGCGAGAGACCGATATCCCGATTGTCGAACAGGATGACCCGATAGCCGCCGGCGACCAGGTCTTCCACGAGTTCGTCTGACCACATGGTGAGCTGACCGCCGAGCCCCATTATCAACAGCGCCGTAGGACCCGTCTCGGGCCCGAACGATTCATAAGCGATCCTGATCCCGTTGGCAGTCAATGTCGGCAAAGTCCGTCTCCTCGCAAAAAAGTCCTATAGCATCTAGGCCGCCGCAATGGATAAAACCAGTGCAGGGCCAAGTAATCACAGCGCCTCCCCCAATGTCACACTTGGCGCGCGGCGATCTTGTGATAGTTGACGCTTTGAAACACGTGATGAAAGACGACCTTATGACCGTGATGAGCGACAGCGATGCCCTGCAAGGGATGAAACCGACGGAAAAAATTGATGTTCGAAAGGTGTTTGGCCTTGAGACGGACATGGTCGTGCACGGCTTCAAAGAGCGCACTGAATATGTGCCTGCGATCGATGAGTCCTATCGCTTTGATCCGCAAACCACGATGGCGATGCTGGCGGGCTTTGAGCACAATCGTCGGGTGATGGTCCAGGGCTATCACGGCACCGGCAAATCGACACATATTGAGCAGATTGCGGCGCGCCTGAACTGGCCGATGATCCGAGTAAACCTGGATAGCCACGTTTCGCGGATTGATATGGTCGGCAAGGATGCCATCGTCCTGAAAGATGGTGCGCAGGTCACAGAATTCCGCGAAGGAATCCTGCCATGGGCTTTGCAGCGCCCGGTGGCGATTACCTTTGACGAATATGATGCGGGGCGTCCGGACGTAATGTTCGTGATCCAGCGCGTGCTCGAAGCGAGCGGGAAACTGACCCTTCTCGACCAGAACCGCGTGATCGAACCCAATCCCTATTTCCGCCTGTTCGCGACGACGAACACAGTTGGCCTCGGCGATACGACCGGCCTCTATCACGGGACACAGCAGCTAAACCAGGGTCAGATGGACCGCTGGAGCATCGTGACGACCCTGAACTATCTCGAGCACGACGCAGAGGTCGAGATTGTCGCGACCAAGGCGGGGGATGTCGACACTGAAACGTTGAGCCGCATGGTGACGCTGGCAGACCTGACCCGCAACGCCTTCATGAATGGCGACTTGTCGACTGTTATGAGCCCCCGGACGGTGATCACATGGGCGGAGAACTATGCGATCTTTAAAGACCTCGGGCACGCGTTCCGAATGACCTTCCTCAACAAGTGCGATGAGCTGGAGCGTCCGCTGGTGGCGGAAATGTATCAACGCTGCTTTGCCGAAGAGTTGCCGGAAAGCGCCCTGATGGTGCGCGTCGCCTGATCTGACGAGCGACTTTCACAAAAATTTATCCCCTCTCCTATATCCGGACCGGGTACGGGAGAGGATTGCTCATGTCCGCGACAGACCGGATATTTGACCCAAAGCTTGCCTTTCTGGCGGTGACCGCGATCGCGGTGTCGCAATATGCCGTCTTTGTCTTGGCCCTCGCTGGAGCGAGCCCTGATTTCACATTTGGCGGCGATTTTGCAGCCTTTTGGGTGGCGGCAAAAGCTACTCTGAACGGCTCAATGGCTGAGCTCTATCAGGCTGATCTGTTCAAAGAGGCCATTCAGGCACAAACTCCGCATGAAGAACTTGAGGGTCTGACCTGGCAATATCCACCGCATGCCGGACTTTTATTCGCGCCCATCGGCGCTCTGCCCTTTCATATCGCCTATGCCGTCTGGTGCGCACTCGGTCTCGCCTTTTATATCGCTGCGGCTCAGTCTGCGGGGTTCAAGGACCGTTTGTTGATCGTTCTGATCGCCTCCATTCCGGTTTTACTGGCGCTTAAGACCGGTCAGGTTGGTTTATTGATGGGCGGACTGCTCTTGCTGGCGGTGTTTCATGCCGGTTCGAGGCCGATCTTGGCGGGTATCGCGGCTGGCCTTCTGACGATGAAGCCGCAGCTGGGATTCTTGTTGCCCGTTCTGTTCATCGCAGGGGGGCACTGGCGCGCCTTTTATGCGGCGAGCGTCGTCAGTCTGGCGCTCATTC
>JAYZAM010000006.1:0-15315 GCA_036339715.1 Pseudomonadota bacterium
TGGCACAATTCACGCCAAATCGCATCATTTGATGAAACTATCATAATGATATATAATTAGGATTGATGGTTCGAGAATGAGGAATATAAAGCAGTGAGTCTGAAGTAAATAATATCAAAATGATATTTATAGGCAAGAATCACCCTTGCGATGCGATATTCTCTTCCGCATAAGCAAAGCTCTACCCATTGGAGTACGCTATGGCAGAAAATATGCTGCAATTTATCAAAGTCGAACGGGCCATGCCGAAAAAGCGATCGGCGAAAGCGCGAAAAGCAGACTTCGATGAAATCTACGGTGATTATGCCAAGAAGGCCGCAAAAGATCAGGCGTCGCGTTGCTCTCAGTGCGGTGTTCCATTTTGCCAACAGGGCTGTCCGCTCTCAAACAATATTCCAGATTGGTTGAAACTGGCCGCCGAGGATCGCCTCGAGGAAGCTTATGCGGTCTCAAGTGCAACCAATAATATGCCGGAAATTTGCGGTCGCATCTGCCCGCAGGATCGATTGTGTGAAGGAATCTGCACGATCGAACAATCCGGTCATGGGACAGTGACCATCGGCTCGATTGAGCGACACATCACAGATACGGCTTGGGAGCAGGGTTGGGTGAAGCCGATCAATCCACCTAAAGAGAAGGCTCAGTCCGCAGGTATCATAGGGGCAGGTCCGGGCGGTCTTGCTGCGGCCGAGCAATTACGCCGCAAAGGCTATCAAGTGACCGTTTACGACCGCTATGACCGTGGCGGCGGTCTTCTGGTTTATGGAATTCCGGGGTTCAAACTCGAAAAAGACATCGTCGAACGCCGGATAAAGCATCTCGAGGATGGCGGCATCACATTCCGCTTCAATTGTGATGTCGGTGCAGACATTACGCTCAATGAAATCCGCGACAGCCATGACACGGTCCTGATCGCCACGGGTGTCTATAAGGCTCGGGATCTGAAAATGCCCGGGGTCGGCGCAGACGGCGTTTATCCGGCGCTCGACTTCCTGACAGTTTCTAACCGAATTGGCTTCGGAGATTCCGTTGAGGCTTACGAGGATGGGTCACTCAACGCAGAGGGAAAGCGGGTGATCGTAATTGGTGGCGGTGATACGGCCATGGACTGCGTCCGCACTGCCGTGCGTCAGGGCGCAAAATCCGTCACCTGTCTGTATCGCCGAGATCGCGCCAACATGCCGGGCTCGCAGCGCGAGGTGGCGAACGCTGAGGAAGAAGGCGTCAAGTTTGAATGGCTCTCCGGACCGGAAGCTGTGCTGCACACCAAAGCCAATAAAGTCAAAGGCGTGAAAGTTCGCCGTATGAAGCTCGGTGCGCCCGATGCGTCAGGGCGCCAATCTCCGGAAAAAACAGATGAAACCGTGGATATGAAAGCCGACATGGTCATTAAGGCGCTCGGCTTTGATCCGGAGGACTTGCCGGTCCTGTTTGAAGAAACGGCATTGCGCGTGAACCGCTGGGGCGCGATCCAGGTCGATTTCAAGACCATGGAAACCAGTTTGCCGGGCGTCTATGCGGCTGGCGACATTGTTCGCGGGGCGTCGCTGGTGGTCTGGGCAATTGTTGATGGGCGTGAAGCCGCCGAGCAGATGCACAAAGCCATGCGGGCGGCGGCAAAGCAGCAAAAAGTGGCGGCGGAGTAAGACTTATGGCGGAAGTCTATCAAGGACACTGCCTGTGCGGCGCGATCGAGCTTGAAGGGCACGGTGCCCCGAGGGTTGAGATCTGCCATTGCGATATGTGTCGTCGCTGGCACGGCGGGCCGGCCCTCGCAGTTATGTTTGAGCGCGGCGTTGAGATCGCAAAAGGTCAGGATCAGATCACAGCCTATCGAAGCTCTGATTGGGCCGAACGCGCCTTCTGCCGTACTTGTGGCACCTCGCTTTATTATAACCTCATCGGCTCAGAAATGATCCATAGCGCCCAAACCGGCTTGTTCGACTTGCCGGAAGGGCTCCAGATCCATGAAGAAATCTTCGTGGACGAGCAACCTGATTATTACCGGTTCGACTGCACGGCGCCGCGCGTCACCAGCGCTGAAATGTTCGAACGTTTCGAAAAATACCAAGCAGAGCAGCAAAAAAATGACTGATTTTGTTCAAAACTATCTCGCCAATCGTGAGCGTCTGATCGAGGGTCACGCTTATAATCCAGAAGACGAGCACAGCGCTTGCGGGGTTGGCCTTGTGGCGGCTCTGGATGGCAAGCCGCGTCGCGAAATCGTCGAGATGGGCATCAAGGCGTTGAAAAATGTTTGGCATCGCGGCGCCGTGGATGCCGACGGCAAAACCGGCGATGGGGCGGGCATTCGCGTTGAAGTTCCACAAGAGTTCTTCCGCTATCAAGTCAGCCGCTGCGGTCATGAACCAACAGATGATCCGATCTGTGTTGGGCAAATCTTCTTGCCGCGCACGGATCTCGGCCAACAGGAAGCCGCCCGCGCGATTGTTGAAACCGAGATCCTGCATTTTGGTTTCTATATCTATGGCTGGCGACAGCCCCCAGTGGATGTCTCGATTATCGGTCAAAAGGCCCAGGACACACGTCCCGAGATCGAACAGATCATGTTCCGTGATGGCCGCGCGCGTGACGCTGAAGAATTGGAGCGGGCGCTCTATATCTGTCGTCGCCGGATCGAACGCCGGGCGCGCGAGGCAGGCATTCCGGGGTTTTATATTTGCTCGCTCAGCCACAAATCCCTAATCTACAAAGGCATGTTCCTGGCCGAGGACATCGATAATTTCTATCTCGATCTACAGGATGAAAGGTTCGAATCCGCTGTTGCGATCTACCACCAGCGCTATTCGACCAATACATTCCCGCAATGGGCTTTAGCGCAGCCGTTTCGAATGCTGGCGCACAATGGCGAGATCAATACGCTACGCGGCAACCTGAACTGGATGAAGAGCCACGAAATCAAGATGGTTTCAGGCACGTTCGGCGACTATGTGGACGATGTGAAACCCGTCGCACCGCAGGGCAGTTCTGACTCTGGCGCTTTGGACGCGGTGTTCGAAATCCTCTGTAAGGCCGGACGTACCGCGCCGATGACCAAAGCGCTGCTGATTCCCGAAGCCTGGTCGAAGCGCGCGTCCATTATGCCGGAAAAGCACGCCGCGCTTTATGCTTATTGCAACTCCGTGATGGAGCCATGGGACGGGCCGGCCGCCATCTGTGCCTATGATGGGCGCTGGGCGGTGGCTGGATTAGACCGGAATGGCTTGCGCCCGCTGCGCTATGCTTTGACCGGCGACGGCATTCTCGCCGTTGGGTCTGAGAGCGGAATGTGCCCGCTTTCAGGACACGAAGTCGTCCGCCGGGGGCATGTACAGGCCGGCGGTATGATCGCCGCTGATCTCGCTTCCGGAAAGTTCTATGAGCACGCAGAAATCGTCGATGAGCTCGCAGATGAGCACCCCTACGAAGACTGGCTTAAAAACGTGCGTGATCTGGATCCTGAAATTGGCCCAGGCCCTGAACCGCGTATGTTCGAAACAGAATCCATGCTGCGCCGGCAAAAGGTTGCAGGCTTCACTCTGGAAACGCTGGAACTGATCCTCGCGCCAATGGCCGAGACGGGCAAAGAAGCCATTGGATCAATGGGCGACGACAGTCCCGTCGCGGTTCTGTCGAACCAGTTCCGTCCTTTGTCACACTTTTTCCGGCAGAATTTCAGCCAGGTGACCAATCCGCCCGTCGACCCGCTGCGCGAAGACCGTGTGATGAGTCTGAAAACGAGGTTCAAGAATCTCGGAAATGTCCTGACGACTGACGAAACCCAGCAAGATGTTTTTGTCCTGGAAAGCCCGGTGCTCTCAACCGGCATGTATGATCGTCTGGTTGGAATGCTCGAAGATGGCGTTCAAAAAATCGACTGTACGTTCGAGTTGCAGGACGCGGTCGGGGATGGTCAGGCGCTCAAACGGGCGCTCGCGCGTATCCGCCAGGAAGCTGAAGATGCCGTTCGCGCAGGCCGCGAACATATCATTCTAACCGATGAGCATCAGGGCGATGACCATGTCGCGATTCCGATGATCCTCGCGACAGGCGCGGTGCACAGTCATCTCGTCGCGCAGGGGCTGCGGACGTTCTGTTCTCTGACCGTGCGCTCGGCTGAGTGTATCGACACCCACTATTTCGCGGTGCTGATCGGCGTTGGAGCAACCTGTGTGAACGCCTATCTGGCGCAAGATGCGATTGCCGACCGGCATGCGCGTGGTCTTCTGGGTGACATCCCGATTGGTCAGGCCGTCCTGAATTTCAAGAAAGCGATCGAAGCTGGCCTGCTGAAGATCATGTCGAAAATGGGCATCTCTGTCGTCTCCTCTTATCGGGGCGGTTATAATTTCGAAGCGCTCGGGCTCTCTCGCGCCCTCGTCGCTGACTATTTCCCAGGGCTTTCCAGCCGGATTTCCGGACTGGGTCTTGCCGGGATTGAAGAGAATGCCGTCACGCGTCACGAAGAGGCGTTTGACGAAGACGTTGTGGCTCTGCCTGTCGGCGGGTTCTATCGCCTGCGCGCGCGCTCTGAACCGCATGCGCTCGATGGAAATCTCATCCATATGCTCCAGGCCGCCTGTGACCGCGGCGACTATGGTATTTTCGAGAAGTACGCAGCGGCTGTGAACCATCGCGACCAGCCGATCCAGCTGCGCGATCTTTTAGACTTTAAACCCGCCGGGCCAGAAGAGCCCTTGGAGCGGGTGCAGTCTGTCAACGAAATCCGCAAGCGCTTCGTCACGCCTGGCATGTCGCTCGGAGCTCTAAGCCCGGAAGCGCATGGCACGCTGAACGTGGCGATGAACCGGATCGGAGCGAAATCGGTCTCTGGTGAAGGCGGCGAGGTGCGAGAGCGTTATCGTCCGCTTCCAAATGGCGACAATATGAACTCTGCCGTCAAGCAAGTGGCATCTGGCCGCTTTGGCGTGACCGCCGAGTACCTCAACCATTGCCGTGAAGTCGAAATTAAGGTTGCGCAGGGCGCGAAGCCTGGCGAAGGCGGCCAGCTGCCTGGCTTTAAAGTCACTGAATTCATCGCCAAAAACCGGCACTCCACGCCAGGCGTGACCCTGATCAGTCCACCGCCGCACCATGATATCTATTCGATCGAGGATCTGGCGCAGCTGATCTATGACCTGAAACAGATCAACCCGGATTGCCGTGTTTGCGTGAAGCTTGTGGCGCAATCGGGCGTCGGCACAGTTGCGGCCGGCGTCGCCAAAGCAAAAGCCGATGTCATTCTCATTGCGGGCGGCGTTGGTGGCACCGGCGCGTCCCCTCAGACCAGTATTAAATATGCTGGCCTGCCTTGGGAGCTTGGATTGGCAGAAGCCCATCAAGTGCTAAGCCTCAACAATTTGCGGGATAAGGTGACGCTTCGCACCGATGGTGGCTTACGCACGGGTCGCGACATTGTCATCGCCGCGATGTTGGGCGCGGAGGAATACGGCATCGGCACCGCGGCATTGGTGGCCATGGGCTGTATTATGGTTCGCCAATGTCATTCTAACACTTGCCCAGTCGGTGTCTGCACGCAGGACGAGTCGCTGCGGGCGAAATTCACCGGTAATGCAGACAAGGTCATCAATCTGATGAGCTTCATCGCTGAGGATGTCCGGCGTATTCTGGCTTCGCTCGGCTTGAACTCTCTGGACGAGGCGATCGGCCGGACAGATTTGCTCGCGCAGGTCTCTCGCGGCGCGCCGCATCTCGACGATCTCGATCTCAATCCGCTTTTGGTCCAGGTCGATACGGCAACTGCGGTCGAATATGATCCGATCCGCCGTGAAGAGGTTCCGGACACGCTGGATGCTCAGATCCTGCGCGATGGCGAACCGTTCTTTGCACGTGGCGAAAAGATGCAACTGACCTATGAAGTGGCGAACGTCCAGCGTTCTATCGGGGCGCGGTCGAGTTCGGCCATCGTGCGTAAATTTGGAGAAAAGGCACTGCCTGAGGGGCGCTTGCATATTCGTCTGACCGGCAGTGCGGGCCAATCACTCGGCGCTTTCAGCGTTCAGGGCCTGTTGCTTGATGTGATCGGCGACGCCAATGATTATGTCGGTAAGGGACTCTCCGGGGCGACCATTCAATTGCGCCCGCCCGCTGACGCTGCCTATCAGGGCGGCGACAACACGATTATCGGAAACACATGCCTTTATGGAGCGACCAGCGGCCGGCTTTACGCGGCCGGACAGGCCGGCGTTCGATTTGGGGTCCGTAATTCGGGGGCAGAAGCCGTGGTTGAAGGCTGCGGTGCGAATGGGTGTGAGTACATGACGGGCGGGCGCGTTGCGATCCTTGGGTCTGTTGGTGACAATTTTGGTGCCGGCATGACGGGCGGAATCGCCTATATATGGGATCCTGAGCGCCAGTTTGATCATGTCGCCAACCCAGACGCGATTGATTGGTATCCGCTTGTCGACATGGATCAGAAACATATTGATGTGTTCCTGATGATGCTGGAGATTCATAAGGAACGCACGGGGTCCGTCCGTGCCGCAGAACTCCTCAAAGAGTGGGGCCAGACATTGAGCGAAACGCTGATGATCGTGCCCAAAGAAATCTCTGATCGTGTATTGTCGGCGGGTGATGTGAAAAAGGTCAGCTAAGCCAACTGCATCAGCCCTTGCACTTCGCCACGGACCTCCCCACCTTGGCGGTCGAGAGAGAGTAGAAACAGGTATCCGCTAGATGAGCAAACGCGATTACTATGACGTGCTCGGCGTTGACCGGAATGCAGATGAAAAGGCGCTGAAGAGCGCTTATCGCAAACTCGCGATGAAGTATCACCCTGACCAAAATCCGGATGATGCCGAGGCGGAAGCGATGTTCAAGGAAGTCGGCGAAGCGTACGCTGTGCTGTCAGACCCCGACAAGAAAGCCGCCTATGATCGCTTTGGTCATGCCGCGTTTGAAAACGGCATGGGCGGCGGTGGCGGCGGCAATCCGTTTGGCGGCGGCGACCCGAACGATATCTTTCAGGATATTTTCAGCCAGGTCTTTGGCGGCAATCCGTTTGGTGGGGGTCGTCGGCGGGGCGGCCCGCAGCGCGGGGCCGATCTGCGCTATGATATGGATGTCAGCCTTGAGGATGCCTTCCTCGGCAAAGAAGTCACCATTAACGTTCCAACCGCGGTTGATTGTAATGCCTGTGAAGGCAGCGGCGCAGAGCCCGGAACCAGTCCGGAAACCTGCCCGACATGTAACGGGTCAGGACGAGTGCGCGCGCAGCAGGGCTTTTTCACCATGGAGCGCACCTGTGGCCGTTGCCATGGCAAGGGCCAGGTCATCTCGAACCCATGCAAAGTTTGCCGGGGCGCAGGTGTGGTGCAGGAAGACCGCAATCTCTCTGTGAAGATTCCGGCGGGCGTCGAGTCCGGTATGCGCATTCGTTTGTCGGGCGAGGGCGAGGCGGGCTCACAAGGCGGTCCGAAGGGTGATCTCTATATATTCGTGACTGTTGAAGAGCCTGATATTTTCGAACGCGATGGCCCTAATCTGTATTGTCGCACGCCGGTCTCCATGGTGACGGCGGCTCTTGGTGGCGAAGTTGAAATACCGACCATTGATGGCGGACGCGCGAGGGTCACCATTCCAGAAGGTGCGCAAACGGGCCGCAAGCTTCGGCTAAGAGGCAAAGGCATGCCGAGCCTGCGCGGCAATCACCAGACTGGCGACCTCTATATCGAAATGTTTGTCGAGACCCCGCGCAACCTTTCTGCGCGCCAGAAAGAAATCCTGCGCGAGTTTTGTGAGTGCTCAGGCGCTGACTGCAACCCTGAGTCCGAAGGCTTCATTGGCCGGGTGAAGAAATTCTGGGATGGCATTGGCAGCGAAGACGAAGCCACAAAGCACTAGTCATGGAACGCGTGCCACTCGATGTGATTTCGATCCTCGGCGCGATGTATGTCCTTACAGTGACGGTATGGGCGATTTGCATTCCGAGCATTCAGGAACAGGACAGCGTCCGAAAAAAACTGAGTCTACTCTATTGGATGGTCGCGCTCGCAATTCCGGCCATGAGAGTGTTGGAGGGGCTGGCCCTTGGCCGGCATCTGGAAGACCCCGGACCGACCAATCTGTTTCAAAACGTACAGGCCGGTATGCTTTTCGTTTTTGTGGGGTTCGCGTTCTTGCTTCATGCGGTCCTGAATGACCTCTCAAAAAAGTAGCCTTACCGCGCATTGGGAGCGCCCCGGGCAGGATGGCTTTGATGCCAAAGGCAAGGCTGTCTTTCACTAAACCGAAGCTTTAGTTGAACCGGTCTGAGCGCTGGTCTACGACCTCCCCAGATCTTTAGAGAGGAAACGAGATGAGCGAACAGAATCTGGGCTTTGACACGAAGCAAATTCACGCGGGCGCCGTGGCGGATCCAGCGACCGGCGCGCGACAAGTTCCGATCTACCAATCAACGGCCTTCGTTTTCCGCGATGCGGATCATGCCGCAGCGCTCTTCAACCTTCAGGAAGTGGGCTACATCTATTCGCGTCTGACCAACCCGACGGTTGGGGCGCTCGGCGACCGGATCGCGCAATTGGAAGGCGGCGCGGGTGCGGTGTGTTGTTCTTCGGGGCATGCAGCGCAGCTCATGGCGCTTTTCCCGCTGATGGAACCAGGGCGAAATGTTGTGGTCTCAACCCGTCTCTATGGCGGTTCCGTCACCCAGTTTACCCATACGATCAAGCGCTTCGGTTGGTCGGCGACCTTTGTCGATTTCGATGATCTTGATGCGGTGAAAGCGGCTGTGAACGAAGACACGCGGGCGATCTTCTGTGAAACGATTGCTAATCCGGGCGGTTATGTCACCGATCTGGAAGCTATCGCCGCGATTGCGCAGGCGGCGCAAGTGCCTCTGATCGTCGATAACACCACGGCGACGCCGTATCTCTGTAATCCAATTCAGTATGGCGCGACGTTGGTGACGCACTCGCTGACCAAATACCTGACCGGTAATGGCACAGTGACGGGCGGCGCGATTGTCGATTCCGGCGCTTTTGACTGGACCGCAGCGGGCAAGTTCCCATCTCTGACCGAACCAGAGCCCGCCTATCATGGCCTGAAATTCCATGAGACATTTGGACCGGCGGCGTTCACCTTTCACTCAATTGCTGTGGGCCTGCGCGATCTCGGCATGACGATGAACCCGCAAGGAGCGCATTACACTCTGATGGGGATTGAGACTCTGTCGCTACGCATGCAGAAGCATGTCGCCAATGCCGAAAAGATCGCCGCTTGGCTTGAAGGGCATGAGGCGGTCTCGAGCGTCACTTATGCCGGGTTGGATAGCTCCCCTTACAAAGCGCGCGCGCAGAAGCTTTGCCCGAAAGGGGCCGGGGCCTTGTTCACGGTGCAGCTAAAAGGCGGCTATGAATCATGCGTGAAGTTCGTGAACGGACTGGAGCTGTTCAGTCATGTCGCAAACTTGGGCGATGCCCGGTCGCTGGTCATTCACCCAGCCTCGACGACGCACCGCCAGCTGACCGATGAGCAGAAAGTCGCCGCAGGCGCGGCCCCGGATTCGGTGCGTCTCTCAATCGGCATTGAGAATGCCGAGGACCTGATGGCGGACCTGGACCAGGCGCTAAAGGCGGCGGGGTAAGTTCGCTTATTCCCGCCTTCGCGGGAATGAGCGATATTCGATCAAGCCGCCGTCACAAAGGTTGAGATTACTTTCTTCAGCCCTGCCTTCTCGAACGCCACCGTCAACTTGGTGCCATTGGCGTCCATGACTTTGCCATAGCCGAATTTCTCATGGAACACGCGCTGGTTCAATTTGAATCCGGACTGTCCGGTTTCAGATGCCATCAGCGTGGCTTTGCCATCGATCACCGGGCTGGACTCATATTTGCCAGCATTCTCTTTCAATCGCCGCCAGCCGGGCGAGGTGTAGTTTGACCGCTCGCCCAAGTCCTCGACGGTCCCGGTAAAGCCATCCTCGCCGCCGGGCAGGGAGGAATAGCCGGTCTCGGCTTCAGCTTCGACCTGATCGTGCGGGAGCTCGTCGACAAAGCGGCTCGGCAAGACGCTTTGCCAACGCCCGAAAATCTGGCGATTGGCGACAAAGCTGATCCGGCAGACTTCGCGGGCGCGGGTGATCCCGACATAAGCCAGGCGCCGCTCCTCTTCGAGGCCTTTGGCTCCGCTCTCATCAAGCGAGCGACGCGATGGGAACACTTCTTCTTCCCAGCCCGGCAAGAAGACGAGCGGCCACTCCAGACCCTTCGCCCCGTGTAGGGTCAGGATCTGAACCTCGTCGCCATCGCCGCCCCGTCCGGCATCCATGACGAGTTCCACATGTTCAAGGAAACCGGTCAGGTTCTCAAACTCGCCCATCGCATTGATGAGTTCTTTCAAGTTATCAAGCCGGGTCTGCGCCTGTGGGCTGCGATCCTTTTGCAGCATGTCCGTATAACCGGATTCATCCAGGATAACTTGGGCGAGTTCAGTATGGCTCATGCCGGCATTGTGGCGGTCGCGCCAGAGATTGATCTGATCGATGAATTGCGTCAGTCCGCGCTTGCCTGGACCTTTAATCTCATCGGTTTGCAGCACCATCGGGGTCAATGTGAACAGGCTGCGGCCATCATCGCGGGCATAGCGTTGCAGCTTCTGGACCGTCGTATTGCCGACGCCGCGCTTTGGCTGATTGACCACGCGTTCAAAGGCGAGATCATCATCGGTTGATCGGATCAGGCGTAGATAGGCCATGGCATCGCGAATTTCGGCGCGTTCGAAGAAGCGCGGTCCACCAATCACGCGATAGGGAATGCCGAGAATGATCAGGCGCTCTTCGAACAGCCGCATCTGCCAGGAGGCGCGCACCAGAATGGCGCAATCTTCATAGCGGTTCTTGCCGCCGCGCGCGGTCCAGGCTTCGATCTCGTCGCAGATCATGCGGGCTTCTGCTTCGCCGTCCCAGAGGCCGCGGACCTGGACTTTCTTGGCGTCCGGGTCGCCCGCCCAATCGCCGCCGACAAAGAGTGTTTTGCCGAGCCGGCCCTTATTGTTCGAGATCACCGCTGAGGCGCAGGCAAGGATCGGCTCGGTCGAGCGATAATTGCGTTCCAGCCGAATGGTTTTTGCGCCGGGAAAGTCTTTTTCAAAGCGCAGAATATTATCGACTTCAGCGCCCCGCCAACCATAGATGGATTGATCATCATCGCCGACGCAGCAAATATTCGAGCTGCCTTGGGCGAGCAAGCGCAGCCAGAGATACTGGGCGACATTCGTATCCTGATACTCGTCGACCAGAATGTATTTGAACTTGCGATGGAAGTCGGCGAGCAGGTCCGGATTCTCTTGGAAGAGCGTGATATTGTGGATCAGGAGATCGCCAAAGTCGCACGCGTTCAGAACCTTGAGGCGCGCCTGATAGGTCTCATAGCATTTAATGCCTTTGCCATCGGCAAACTGATACGCTTCATCGCCGGGGACTTTGGCCGGCAACAGCGCACGGTTTTTCCAGCCATCGATTAGCCCCGCCAGATAGCGCGGGGTCCAGCGCTTTGGATCGATCGCCTCGGCTTCGATGATCTGCTTGCAGAGCCGGATCTGATCATCAGTGTCGATGATCGTGAAGCTTGATTTCAGGCCAACCAGTTCGGCGTGGCGACGCAGGATCTGCGCGGAGATGGAGTGAAACGTACCGAGCCAGCGAAGCCCTTCGCCCGCTTCACCTGTCAGTTTTAAAGCGCGCTCGCGCATTTCGCGCGCAGCCTTGTTCGTAAACGTTACCGTCAGTGTCTGGCTTGGATAGGCCATGCCTGAGGCAATGATGTGCGCGAGCCGCGTCGTCAGCACGCGGGTCTTACCCGTGCCGGCACCGGCCAGAACCAGGAGCGGGCCTTCCGTGGTCAGAACAGCTTCTTTCTGTTCGGGGTTGAGCCCGTCCAAATAGTCTGCGTTCGTCCGAGGCACTGGCGCACGCGCGGCGGCCATTTCGGAGATGCTCGGTTTGCGATTCGGTCCCGTCATGCTGGGAATATAGACATGTTCTTCGCACCCCGCGACTCCTTCTCCCCTTCGCGGCTGCGCTTTTAGCCCTATGTTTGTGGAAACCAGAGTTTAGAGCGCCCATGACCGACACAATCGATCCCGACAAAGACCCGGAACGCAATCGTTTTTCGGCCCGCATGGGGCGGACTGTGAAAGTCGGGACAAACCTGTCGGGTGCCGGTCTGACCTTTGCCGCGAATGCCATGTTTGGCGGCGAAAAAGGCGATGAGCGAATTGCCAAAGCCCTGGCCGCAGCCTTGGGGAAATCCAAAGGTCCTTTAATGAAAGTCGCGCAAATGGTCTCGACCATTCCGGATTTTCTGCCGGCTGAATATGCTGAAGAGCTCAGCCAGCTTCAGGCGCAGGCCCCGGCGATGGGATGGCCCTTTGTCCGCCGTCGGATGCGCGCCGAGCTCGGGGGCGACTGGCAGAGCAAGTTTGCCGAGTTCGGCAAAGAAGCTGCCCACGCTGCGAGCCTTGGTCAGGTCCACCGCGCGACGCTTCCGGACGGCCGTGAGGTCGCCTGCAAGCTACAATACCCGGACATGTCGTCGGCGGTCGAAAGCGATGTCGGTCAGCTCAAACTGGTCCTCGGCATGTTCAAGCGGATGGACGGGTCGATCGACCCCACCGAAATGGTCGAAGAGATCACAGACCGGTTGCGCGAAGAGTTGGATTATGCGCGCGAGGCCAAGCATATGGCGCTGTATGCGCATATCCTCGCAGATAAGGAATTTGTGCAGGTTCCGCAGCCAGTTGAAGACTTATGCACCGATCGTCTGCTGACCATGAGTTGGGTCGAAGGCGAGCGATTGAACGCCTATGAAGACGCCGCGCAGGCGGTGCGCAATCAGATTGCCGAAAACCTGTTCTGGACCTGGTGGCATCCGTTCAATTCCCGCGCAGTTATCCATGGCGATCCGCACCTCGGAAATTATCAGGTCACGCACGAAGGGCAGGGGCTCAATCTATTGGACTTTGGCTGCATTCGGATCTTCCCGCCTCAATTTGTGGCCGGGGTTGTGGAACTGTATCGCGCCATCCTCGCGGATGATTTTGATGCGGCTTATGCGGCCTATGAGAAATGGGGCTTCAAGGGCCTCAACAAGGATCTGGTTGAGGTTTTGAATATCTGGGCGCGGTTTATCTACGGCCCGCTTCTGGATGACCGCGTGCGCAGCGTCGCCGATGGCATCAAACCGGGCGATTATGGCCGCAAGGAAGCGTTTGCGGTGCGCAAGCTGTTAAAAGAAAAAGGCCCAGTGACGATTCCGCGCGAATTTGTATTTATGGATCGCGCGGCAATCGGTTTAGGCGCGGCTTATCTACGCCTCGGAGCGGAGCTGAATTATCATCAGCTATTCGAACAAAGCCTCGAAGGCTTTAGCGAGGAAGCCCTCGGTGTTGCGCAAGACAAAGCTTTGCAGGCGGTCGGCCTTTAGACCGCAAGCAAACCCTTTCCAAATGCAACCAAATGTGCGACATGCGCGGCTTGTTGCGAGCAACGTGCACCTCTAGCCCTTCTGGACGACATCCCGGACGAGGCTGAACCAGCACTGCCCTCCCTCAAAAGCACGGCCATTTCTGGCCAATCAGAAACCCGCCGTAAGGCGAAAAAAGAGAGTATATCGATGTCGATCACAGCTGAGCGTAAAGCCGAACTGATCAAGAAATTTGCCCGTACCGAAGGTGATACAGGCAGCCCTGAAGTCCAGGTTGCAATCCTGACTGAGCGGATCAACAACCTGACCGAGCACTTCAAGGACAATAAAAAAGATAACCACTCCCGCCGCGGGCTTTTGGCGATGGTCGCCACCCGCCGCAAACTCCTCGACTATGTGAAGAGGAAAAACCAAGAGCGTTACCAAACGCTCATCGGAGAGCTCGGCATTCGCCGCTAGGCTCTCAAATCAGCCCGCCCGGCATTCGGCTGAGGCGGGCTTTTCGTATGTATGAAAGAAAGCAAAACGTATGTTTGATAAGCAATCTGTCTCGCTGGAATGGGCCGGCCGGACACTTAAAATCGAAACGGGCCAGGTGGCTCGTCAAGCCGACGGCGCCGTCATGGTGTCATATGGCGACACAACGGTCCTCGCGACCGCCGTCTACGCAAAAGAAGCAAAGCCTGGACAGGATTTCTTCCCGCTGACGGTCAACTATATGGAAAAATACTACGCTTCTGGCCGCATTCCTGGCGGCTTCTTTAAGCGTGAGGGACGCCCGACCGAAAAAGAGACCCTGACATCGCGCCTGATCGACCGTCCGATCCGTCCGCTCTTTGTTGATGGATTTAAGCACGAAGTTCAGGTTGTTCTGACCGCGATCTCCTATGATCTGGAAAACGATCCAGACATTCTCGGCATGATCGGCGCGTCTGCGGCTTTGGTTCTGTCTGGCGCACCGTTCATGGGCCCAATCGGCGCAGCGCGCGTCGGCTACAAAGACGGCAACTATGTCATCAACCCAACCGTGGAAGAGCTCGAAGAGTCTGAGCTTGATCTGGTTGTTGCCGGTACGGCTGACGCCGTGATGATGGTCGAATCTGAAGCCAAAGAGCTCTCAGAAGATGTTATGCTCGGCGCGGTTATGGCTGGTCACGAAGCCATGCAGCCTGTGATCGACGCGATCATCAAGCTGGCAGAAGCAGCAGCAAAAGAACCATTTGAGTTCGAAGCCGAAGACCTTTCAGGTGAACTTGCTGCAATCCAAAAGCTGGTCGGCGCCGATCTCTCTAAAGCTTACCAGATCACGGAAAAGCTGGAGCGTCAGGCGGCCGTTGGTGAAGCCCGCGAAAAAGCGGCGGCTGAACTGGTTGCCACTGAAGAAAACGAAGACGGCATGGACGCAAACGTGTTCAAGTCTGCGTTTAAGAAAGCCGAAGCCAAAGTCGTTCGCGGCGATATCATCAAGACCGGTAAGCGGATTGATGGTCGTTCGCTCGATCAGGTTCGTCCGATCCTCGCCGAAGCTGGCTTCTTGCCGCGCACACACGGGTCGGCCCTGTTCACTCGTGGTGAGACACAAGCAATCTGTGTCGCGACCCTCGGCACCAGCGATGATGAGCAATTCATCGACGGTCTCGACGGCACGCGCAAAGAAAAGTTCCTGCTGCACTATAACTTCCCGCCATACTCTGTTGGTGAAGCGGGTCGCATGGGTGGCACAAGCCGCCGTGAGACCGGACACGGGAAACTGGCCTGGCGGGCGCTGCGCGCGGTTTTGCCAGAGCATGAGGACTTCCCTTACACGATCCGCATGGTGTCTGAGATCACCGAGTCGAACGGCTCATCTTCCATGGCAACCGTCTGCGGCTGT
>JAYZAM010000007.1:0-15765 GCA_036339715.1 Pseudomonadota bacterium
GTCCCCGTCCGGGCTTCGCCATCTGTCGCGAGGATTTCAAACGGAAACCGCGCCATTAAAAAGCGAGGCTCTCTAGATCGAGAACGCGCAGCAGCTCCGAACGCGCAAGCGCGCACTCAACGGCAAAATCTGGATCAGCAAGGTCTGCGGCACTCAGACGATCTCGATAAGTCGCGCGCACAACGTCTTGTAGCGCATCGATTTTCTCGTCTGAAAGCAGAACACCCTGATGGCAGGCCGCGATCTGCTCGGGCGTCATAACAACGCGCAGGCGCAGACAAGCGGGTCCACCGCCATTGCGCATGGATTGGCGTACATCGACATATTGAACACGCCCGATGGGGCCATTGCCAGCGACCAAACGCTCGCAAAACGCTCGCGTGCTATCCGTTTCCTGTGTTTCCATCGGCGCGACGAGCACCAGGCGGTCCTCGCCTGGCCATTGGAGCAATTGCGAATTGAATAAATAAGAGCGTATAGCATCTTCCAGCGGCACTTCTGCTTCGGGCACCATCACCGGTTTCAATTCGAACAATCCCTCTGCAGCGGACCTAATTGCATCGAGCGTCGCGGCCGTATCCTCGAACGCGTACTCATGAAAGAACAGCGTGTCCAAAGTCCCGACACAGACAACATCATTGTGAAATGCTCCAGCATTAATCGCTTTTGCCGCCTGACGGGCCAGGACCGTCCGCATCTGCTTTAATCCATGCCGCCCGACAATGGCCTCGCTGGCGAGCTTTGTTTGCCTCGCCGGGAAACCCGCAACGCTTTCACCGGCATCTCGGCCATAGACGAAAAGCTCAACGCCTTCTGCGCCATGCTCAGCGCACAGGCGGACATGGTTCGCGGCGCCTTCATCGGAAAAATCCGCGTGCATCGGCAATGCCGCATGAACAGCGAAGTGATCCGGATCGTCAAAAATAGTCGCTAGAGTCGCGACCGTTTCGGGATGCTCGAGCGATCGGTGAAGCATGGATGACAGGTTTGCGGTGCTGATATGCAGCCGCCCATCAGATGTGTCGGCTGACGGCGAAACCGTCGCCGCATTCGCGGTCCACATCGAGCTTGCCGAGTAAGCAGCCTTTAATAAGCGAGGCGCGCGCTTCGACGCAGCCTCGATGACCTCTGCATCCGTACCGACGAAGCCGGCATCGTCGAGGAAATGGAAATCTGGCCGATCCAGCGGCGGCAGGACGCCTTGCACAAAACCCGCTTTCAGCAGATATCGCATCTTTTCAAGGCCTTGCAGGGCCGCTTCTCGGGGATTCGATACGTCCCCAGCATTGTTTTGGCTGGCAAGATTGCCGTCAGACATACCGCCATAATTATGGCTCGGACCGATCAGACCATCAAAATTCACTTCTACGGTTTCTTTTAACGACATGGGAACCCCTGCCTTGTGCCTGTTGAAGGGCGCTTTGCGCGCGCCCGAACGAAAAAGGTTCGACCTCGCGTCTCAACAGGCTCAGGGCGAGATCGAATGTTTGTGGCTCTCTACTTCGGGAATCCGACTGCGCCAAGCCTCGATGCTTGATCGGATACCTGACTGGCTTGCGGCCAAGCGCAATAGTCGGCGGCGTAATATGCCCCGGGTCGGAAGTTTCCGGAGAGTCCGGGGCCACCGAACGGCATGGCACCGCTAGCACCGGCCGTCGGCCGATTGCGGTTCAGGATACCTGCTTTCATTTCAGCATGCGCCCGCAACCAAAGCGCGTCATCATCACTGACAAGCCCACCGGACAATCCATACCGCGTATCATTGGCTCGCTGGAGCGCGGCATCGAAACTATCAACTCTGATGATTTGCATGAGCGGCCCAAACAGTTCCTCATCCGGAACGCCGGTCGCGTCTGTTACATCTATCACCCCAGCGGTCACGAACCCGCCACCGCGGTCCATGCGCTTAAGCCTGCGCAATGATTTGCCGCCTTTCTTGGAAAGCATCATCTGGAAATCTGTCGCATTTTCCGCCGCCTGCTCCGAGACAAGTGGCCCCATAAAGGCGCCCTCTTCGGTATAATCGCCAATCTTCAGCGCCTTCGCCCGTGCAATGATGGCGTCAACAACATTGTCGCCCCATTTACCGGTCGGAAGGATGACCCGTCTCGCGCAGGAACAGCGCTGGCCGGTCGTCAGAAAAGCGGATTGCGCCGCGATATCGGCGGCCGCCTCGATTTCGGCTGGATCCCATACGATCAGAGGATTATTGCCCCCCATTTCCAGGGCCAGTATAACTTCCGGACGTCCCGCAAAGTGTTTGTGAAAAAACAAACCTGTTTGCGCAGAGCCCGTGAACAGAAGCCCATTAATGTCTGCATCGAGCAATGCCGCGCCTGTATCGCGCCCGCCCTGAACGATGTTCAGCACCCCCTCTGGCAAACCCGCCGCCTCAAACGCCTCGGCCATGACGTGAGCGACTGAGGGTGCGAGCTCTGATGGCTTGAACACACAAGTGTTGCCCGCCAAGAGCGCCGGCACAATGTGTCCATTGGGAAGGTGTCCCGGAAAGTTGAATGGCCCAAACACGGCCATGACTCCATGCGGACGGTGGGTCATGTGCAGAGACCCGAATGCCGCTTCTGAGTAGGACGTTCCTGCCCGCTCGACCTGCGCTTTAATGGATATAGCCACTTTGCCGACCATAGCGCCCGCTTCGGCTTTCGCTTCCCAAGCGGTTTTACCCATATCTTTACTGATCGCTTCGGCGATTTTGTCTGCCCGCTTGCCGACCTCATCTGCATACGCTTCCAGAATGGTCGTTCGATCATGTTGCGGACGACGGGCCCACGCTGATTGCGCCGCGCGCGCCGATGCGACCGCCTCTGTCACTTGTGCTGGGCTGCTGGCCTGACCGTCCCAGGCGGTCTCGCCGTTTGCAGGGTTTCTCTTTTCAAACCAGTCATCTGTGCCGTCGTGCCAGCGACCATCTATATAAACACTCTTGGCCATCCTAACTCCTGAGCCAAATACGGGCCTTATCACCCCGTTTTAATTTGAGTTTTTCCAACGTTTCTTCGCTGGTCATGAATCGCGCGTCGCCCAACACCGCGCCTTCGATTAAACACGCGCGATAGTCTTCGAGATCCAAACGCGCCGCGATACCGCTTGAACCGGTCGCCGGTCCGACTTCGAGTTCCATGATGCGACTTTCGCGTGTCGTTCGCACCATATCTCGGTTCACCTGCATGATTGGACCTCCATCAAAGATGTCCACCACACGTTCAAAATGGAAGCCTTCCCATTCCAGCAGTTTATAAGCTGGGACGCCATCATTGTGGCAACGCCCAATCACTTCCCGCGCTTCATCTGGCAAGAGGTCCACATAGATTGGATATTTCGGCATCAAATCGACGATGAATTGATTATCTGTCGTCGCTGATAGCATGTCGGCTTCTGTGAATGTCATTTTGAAAAAATGTCGGCCGAGACATTCCCAAAACGGCGTGGTGCCATCGTGCGAGACAACCCCGCGCAGCTCTGCGATCACCTTCTCGCCGAACCAATGTGGCCGCGTACTCATCAATAAATAGCGAGACTGCGCCAATAAACGACCCAGCCCACCGCCGCCGCGATGATGCGGCCTAAGGAACAGCGTTCCAACTTCGGTACAGCCGACAAACTCATTGGTCAGAATAAGGGCATCCATATCAAAGCGCCGCTCGGCTTCCTGGCTCGCCTGCGCCAGGGTGATGATACGATAGTTGAAGAAGGGTGATTTAATGCCGACCCCGGCTTTTACGGCGCTGCAGCCTGCAAGCTCACCCGTCTCAACATTTTCTAGCATCATCAGATACTTGCCGTACTCGGGCTGATCGAGCGAGCCGGCAAAGGAGGCTTCGGCCTTTAACAGGTTCTGACGTAAGATCTCTTCATCAACCGGTAGAGAGGTGAAACCTGGTCCGGATTCTACGGCCATCGCGTAGAATTCGTCAAAGTCCGCCAACGCCGCGGGCCTCATTACATATGGCGACTTCATCCCATCAAAGCCTTGATTTTTGGCGCGTCCAATCGCCCGTCCACAATTCGATTCAGAATCAGGGCGGAAAGTTGCGCCCTTTCGACAAAACTCGACATGACAACATATTCTTCGTTCGAATGAATGCGTCCGCCCATGACCCCGAGCGTGTCCACATTGGGGACCCCCGCCGCAAAGATATTATTGCCTTCACAGACACCGCCAGTATCGACAAATTCGAGCTCTAGGCCAATCGCTTTGCCGGTCTCTGATACGGCAGTGAAAAGTGCTTGCTGAGCTTGATTTCGTGGCTTTGGAGGCCGGTAAAAACCACCATGGACGTGACCCGTTATACCATCGCGCGATAGCGCCTCGGCCAAAAGGCGATCAACTTGCGCAGTGGCCCATGCCGCCGCATCCGCGTCTGGGGCCCTGGCGCCAAATCGCACAATGGCGAGATCTGGCACGATATTAACCGCACCGCCGCCATCAATCGCTCCGACATTGAAAGACACGCCATCTCTTTGTCCGTTCAACGCTTCCAGCGAAACCACCATGCTGGCCGCTGCTTCAATTGCGCTACGTCCCTCTTCTTTGGCCCGCCCCGCATGGGCCGAGCGACCGTGCAACACAATGTCGAATACGGCGGAGCCCTTACGTCCACCAGACATAGCACCGGTATCCATACACGGCTCATAGGTCATCCCGATCATCGCGCCCGATTGAGCGGCTTCGGTTAGAAACGGAGCGCTCGCAAAATTGCCCGTCTCTTCATCCGGGGTGATAACGATTTGATATCCGAGTTTGTCTTTCCCAGGTCCCGCCTCAAACGCCTGCAGCGCGCCGAGCATAACCGACAAACCGCCTTTCATATCAGCCAGCCCAGGTCCGTTCAGTTTGCCATCACCAATATCCTTGATTTCGGTGAATGTGTTTGGCGGAAACACGGTGTCATAGTGGCCACTCATAACCACTTGAAAGTCCGCGTCGGGTCGCGAGGAAATGCGAATGACTGGCCCCGTTTCGAAGCCTTCTACTTCGCCAGAATCCCCAATCTTTTCAAAAGGCTCTGTCGAAATAAGCTCTATTTCGGCCTCTAGCGCGCTGAACCTGTCCGCCAATAAAGGCGCCAATTTCTCAAGACCGTCCCGGTTCCAGCTGCCAGTATTGATCTTAGCCCATTCGAGCGTGCGGGATTGCATCTGCGATTCGAGTGAAGCGATGTGTTCGCAAATCGCCTCATCTTCTGTGGTTTTTGTACTGAGTTCGACCATCTCGTCTTGGTTTCACGCTTTCGTAAAAACAACAAGCCCCGGACGTGAAAGTCCGGGGCTCGGTTCTGGAATTGGAGCGCGTTATACGTCGCCTTGAAGTTCCGCGAGTGCAGCTTCAGCTTGCGCCAGACGATCATCGACCGTGGTGCAGGATTCAGGTGCATTGCCGATAACTTCGAGGTCTTTGCAACGCTCTTTTTCTTTCTTGTAGTCGTTCACTTCATTCTGAGCGTCGAAGAGGACGAGCGCACGTGCCGTAGCATCCTCTGCCGCCATGAAGTCGATCCAACCGCGTCCACCACGATTGTTTGCGTTCCGGAAGGCTTCACGCGCTCCAGAGCGGTCGTCACGCTCATAGCGAGACTGTCCGACCAGGACCCATGCGAGACCGGCATCCGCCAGGCCGCCTTTATTAATCCCATTGATGAGCGCTTCTTCGGCTTTCGCCCATTCCTGCAGCTCGCTGAAAGAACGTCCAAGACGCTCGTACATCTTGCCATCGGGAGCCATTTGCGCGGCCCGCTCAATCACAGGAATAGCGCGCTCAAATTCACGCGCCACCTGGTAGAGGTTGGCCAGGAGCTCAAGTCGCTGATAATTCGCCGAGATCCGGCCAGCATTCATTTCTTTTTCAAGAATTTTCGCCGCTGCATAAGGCACATCGAACGAGTTATAGAAGTTCACAACCCGCATCAGCTCGTCTTCAGTCTTCAGAATACCGCCAAGATACATGGCTTTCTGAACTTCAAACGCTTTGCGATCTTCGCCAGCGCGGAAATAGTCGCCCGAGATCGCGTCCCAAAGACGACGGTCTTCTGGGTTTCGCGCAAGCAGTGTTTCGAGCAATTCTGCCTTCTTCGCAAAGTCGCCTGTCTTATCATATAGGAAGATCAGGAAGTCATAGACCGAGCGGTCAGCGTTCGGGCCATCAAAGCCAAAGACTTTCTCGGCCCATGGCAACGCTTCTTCGAAGCGATCTGCCTGCTGATAAAGGACAGCGAGCGTCCAGCTCTGGTTCCGATCCGGAACACCGCCTTGCGCCATCCATTTGTCGAAATATTCGAGCGCTTTGTCTTTATTATCTGCAGACAAGTAGATCTGCGAAATGTTGTAATAGGTGGTCTTTAACTCTGCTTCAGGGATGTAACCGCGATTGATCGCGGTCAGAAGATCCTGAACTGCGCCCTCAAGATCGTTTGTCTGAATCTTGATCGCAGCGCCGAGCCGCAGAGCCGCGCCTTCCTCATAGCAGTTGAGTTGCTGCGCTCTAAGGGCGTTCAAGGCTGCCAGCGCGGCTTGTGGGTTATCGTTCACCAGCAATTCGGTTTCGGCTGTGAGATAGTTTTCAGCATTGGTTGAGCTGAACTGTGTTTCCTCACACTGGGCGGCAGCAGTGCCGACACCAATTGATGCCGCAATCGCTATCGTCGCCACGCTTCTCATCATGCGCTTCATCATATCGTTTCACTCCTCTCCGCCTTATCGGCGTCCTTTTCCTTTGAACCGGAAGTTCGTTCCGATTTCAAGCGCTTCTACCCAATTGTTGAAGCATTTTACCGGCCTTATCTGCAATTTGTTCGTAATCATTCCAACCTGAACTCGAGTGGGTAGACAACGCCCACAACCGCAACCGGTTCACCTTCAATGATTTTGGGTGTGAATTTCGTCTTTTTGACGGCAGTTTCGGCGGCGCGTTCGAACACGCGATCGCTACAATCTGCCTTAACATCAAAAGGGTCTCCGCGCGGGGTCACGCTGAGGGATACTTCGCAAAAGCCTTCAAGTCCGGTCTGGGCAGCTCTGCGAGGATAGGTCGGAATCGGATGCTGAATGGGTCTAAGATTTTTATCAAAATATGGCGCAGCTCCCTTCGCGAGTATTTTCCTGAGGACCGGTACGTTGTGAACCGGTTCCGCGTTAGGAAGGTAATCGATCGGCTCAAGCTTGACCGTAATCTTTGTGCTTATTGGTTTGGGGATCGGTGGCGGATCCAATACTTCCTGGCGAATCGGTTTCAAGATTTTCGGAGGCGTCTCCACCATACTCGGGGTCTCCACATAGGCCTCGAGGTCATAAGTCGGCAGGTCTGTCGGCTCAGCATATTCCACGGCAACCGCACGTGTCATCGCTACGAACAGGCCAAATGTGATTGCCCCGGCCGGGCTCATAATCGCCGCCCATTTCAGAAGCGCTTTTCTTCGAACTCGAGTCCCTGTCGTGCGATCGAGTGATCCATTCATGGCAACCTCCGTTGTTATATTATTTCATTACGTAATATAGTTACAAAGTCAAGCCAAAAAGAAAGGGGAGCCGCTCAGGCTCCCCTTCCCTGTTCGATTTGTTCGCAGCTTAGTCTGCGAGCGTAAATTCCAGCGGATAAACCACATTGCGACGCTCGGCGGCCTGCCCACGAATAATCTTCGGTGCAAACTCCACGCGGCTCACAGCCCGTTCGGCTTCACGCTTGAAGACGCGATCTGTGCAATCAGCGACGACGTTGTAAGGCTTGCCACGGGTGTCCACGTCGAAACGGACATCGCAAGATCCCTCGATGCCACGTTCTGCCGCGCGCGACGGATAAGTCGGCACCGGAGGACGGATTGGCTGGGCGTCACGATCTGAGATTGCGACTGGATCAATCGCCAGAGAATTCAGCCTTGTAGGCGGAAGCTCGCTCGGCGGCGCACCCTGAATATTCGGGGTTGGCAGGTCAACGTCCGACTTGTTTGCCGTCAACTTTGGTGGTGGTGGCGGCTTGTCAGCATTGTTGAGTTTCCGCGGCTTGTTGCGCGCGCGCCGGGTCACCTGCTCTTCCTGTGCTTCAGGGGTAATGCTCTCAAGATTGTATTCGCGCAGATTTTCAGGTTCTTCGAAATCCGCACTGATCAAAAGACGCATCGAGTGAAAGAGGATCAGCGTCACGACGATTGCAACGGGAATCCCAATCGCAATACGGATCAATGGATTAGCAAACATGAAATCCCTCCTCTATTGGTTCACGACCGACAAGGGAACACGTCCCAAATTGTCGACCTCGTTGACGACCTCCATGAGATCGATGAGCACCCCAGCTTGCGCCTCGGCATCCGCTTGAACCACAAGACGTCCCTTCGGATTGTCTTCGCGCAGTTCACGAATACGGAACCCAACCTCCGACAGCGGAACCACTTGCTTGTTCATGTAGATTTCGCTGTTGGCATCGATCGCAATCAGAATGCCGAGAGGGTTCTGCCGTTCCTTATTGTTCACTTCGACCCGATCAATTTCAACGCCTGGTTCACGAATGAACTGAGCCGTAACGATGAAGAAGATCAGTAGAATGAACACCACGTCGAGCATTGGCGTGAGGTTGACATCATCTTCGGCGCTGCTCGCTGCTTCGCGTGCTTTACGTGCCATATTTAGCCTCCTCTAGCCTGCAGAACGGACGATATTCACCCGCTCCATTTGCGCATCATACGCGATATCGCGGACTTCGATGATTGTACCTGTCCGCGCCTGCGGGTGGGCCTGAATAATCAAAGCACTTTCTGGGTTCTCCGCACGCGCACGCTCCATGCCGCCTCGGACCGCTGAGATGTCAGTCAGTTTCCGATTTACGCGGATCTGATCAGACTCATCGATGTAAACGATGATGGCGGGTGCCGGGTTGCTTGGCGCATTCGTCTGCGGTGGTGGTGGCTCAGCTCCGAGTGCTTCTTCCTGAATAAAGGTCGAAGTCACGATAAAGAAGATGAGCAGGATGAAGACCACGTCGAGCATCGGTGTCAGATCGACGGCAGCTTCTTCGCTTGGGCGACTTGCGCGTCCTCGCATCAGCTAATCTCCATCTTATCTTCAACTTCCTGCACAACCCGTCGGACTTTTTTGTCCATGCCACTGGCAAACGGAATGCCTGAAATTGATGCCACCATACCGGCCATGGTCGGGATCGTCGCTTGCGATACGCCGCGCGACAGAGCTTTCGCGTCGGCACCATCCGTGATCGCCATATTGTCGAACACGGTAACCATCCCTGTCACGGTCCCGAGCAGACCAAGCAGCGGAGCCAGAGCCACCATCGCTTTCGCAAATGAAACATTTGCTTGAGCTTTTTGGCGGACTTCAGACACCAGCTTGTCCTTTACCCAGTGCGCGAGTTTGGACTTCCGGTCGGAGCGCGAACGCCACTCCGAAAGAGCCTCCTCTGCGACAGAAGCATGGGCGATGCGGAAGTAAAACAGGCGCTCCAGGATCAAGGCCCACATGATGAATGTGGCCCCCATAATCCATAGAAGCACTGGCCCTCCGCGAGCCAAAAACTCCTGAAGTTCGGTCATTCCCAACATATATGGGCTCCCGATCTCAGAGGCGGCTTACGCCGCCCCTCCGCGTTCTGCACGCTCGGCCACGAGGCCAGCGGCTTGCTCGTCTAGAATCTGCTTGTTGCCACGCGCCATTGCAGCCGCGAGAGCATGTGTCAGCAGAAGCGGGATCGCTGCAACCAGACCAAGCACTGTGGTCATAAGCGCAACTGAAATACCGCCCGCCATCAGTTTCGGATCACCAGCACCGAAGTTGGTAATCGCGGTAAACGTGATGATCATACCGATAACCGTACCAAGCAGACCCATGAGTGGGGCCACAGCGGCAAGGACTTTAACGATATCGTTGAAACGCTCGATTTTCGGAGACTCGCGAAGGATTTGTTCGTCGAGCTTCAGTTCGAGAGTTTCAAGGTCAGCGTTCTTATTGGTTTCATAAGCTTCGAAGACACGCGCGAGTGGGTTTCCGTCGCCAGCTTGCTTCGTTTTCGCTGTCGAGCGAATGGCATTGCCCATGAAGAACAGAGTGATGATCTTGTACAACGCAACCGCGAGACCGAAGATCAGAAGACCGATAACGATGTAACCAATCGTACCACCCTGAGCGATCCGCTCAGAGAAGCTTGGCTTGTCGCCTTCGATTTTGAACAGCTCGCCCCGGTTCGGGTCGAACGGCACTGTCAGGGTCTGACCGGCATCAGCATTAATCAGAGTCCGGAATGCGCTACGGAAGCGACCGCCTGGTTGTGCCTGCAGTTTCTGAAGGAAGAATTCGCCATTACCACCACGCTCGATAGAGACAAAGCCAGCGTCATTGTCTGTTGCAGCGATAAAGGTACCTACGCGTGTGACGGCAACGTCTTGTGTCGTCTCATCGCTACCACCCATAGAAACAGGCGCGGTGAAGGTTTTCACTTCTGATTGAGCAATCATTTCGCGAAGGATCGCCTTTGGAAGGCGGTCGAGCTCTTCGCGCGTTGGAAGCGCAACGGCTTCAGCAACTTCTGAAAGCGCCTCATAACGACCTGGATAGTCGAAGCTCGCGAGTGATTCGCGCATCAGCGGCTGAACTTCGCCGACAACAGCACGGAATTCTCCGACCAGCTGACCAAAGTCACCGGCTTGCTCTTGAAGCTGAGCATCAAGCTCATTGATCTGCGCCTGATACTCATCAAACTGAGCACTTAGGGCATTTCCTTGAGCATTGGCGGCATTCAACTCACTGCGAGCGGCGTTCATTGCTGCTTCTTGCTCGCTTGTGGCCCGGCGGAATTGATCCAGACGCTGCTGGTTTTCCGCAGACAGTTCCTGACTGTCCTGCTGAACACGGTTCAGAATGTCTGACAGTGATGTCTGTGCCATCGCTGGCAGAGACGCGACCATTGAAGCACCAGCAAAGGCTGCTGCAATCCCAATGGTTTTAAGTGATTTTGTGAACGGTTTCATGTGTTCTTTCCTCAACTCCATTGGGGCTTACTGAACAGCAAGCTTGGTGGCTGGAACGTACATAACATCCTGGGTACGCTTACCCTGGATGATGCGAATGGCTTTTTCGATTTCCGGCTTGTAGCGGTTCTCGAGATCAACCCAGGAGCGGGTTTCGCGATCGTAGCGCTTTGCGTGGCGGCCAGTGGCGTCCATATAGACAAGCGCAACGCGCCCAAAGAGGACCATGTCGACATTGACGGTGTTGCCATCGATGTCCACGTCTTCTTTCCATGTGTCGACTTTGCGGCCGACTTCCATCTCCGCAGTGTACGCGTCCATAATCTGGCGGTAGCGATCGGTCACAGAAATGTTTGGATCGATCAGGTATTCACGCAGACGCGCAATCCGGTCTTTCCGCTCGCTAATGCGGAATGGAAGATCCGCATCGATAAACATGTCGAGGTCATCAATCAGCGTTTCCAGCATTGGGACGGTCTGAGAGGTGATCTCGTCCACGCGGCTGAGCTGATCAGTCAGGGATGCGATTTCACGCTCCTGGCTCTCCACGGCAGCGGCTTGCTGGCGCGCGTAAAGTTCGGCAGCAGTTTTGCGCTGCAAAAGCGTACGGAATTCGCCAACCATATCTGAACGCTCGTCATCGAGCTGGTTAATTTGCTGCTGCACTTGTTCGGCGCGGCGTGTCGCCTGTTCGCCGGTCGCGATCGCGCGATCCAGTCCCTGAGCAACAGACGGCGCGGCGAACCCGACGACGATTGATGCTAGAATGGCTCCGCGAGCCGGTGTCAGAACATTCTTCATGAAGTCTGCCTCTCACTCTCCAAATGGTGCGCCGCCAGGTGGCGCCGCTAAAATCTCTTAGATGCTTTGGCCCAGACCAAAGCGTTGCACGTGCGGGTCAAACACACCCCGCAAAGTTTTATTCAAGGAAAACTGGGCTGAGCCCACCTCCTCCCAGTTTTTGACCTCGCGACTCTGTCGTCTTTTATTCTACGCAGCGAAACAGTGTGAACTGCTGGTCATGATCGCATACGCCCTCACCTCTGCAAAAAGCTCAATGGCTTGTCAAACTTTCATTCATAATTGAGGCAGTTGCAAGGCACTTTTGCAATATTATTACATCCAAACCGCAGCCGAATGCAAGGCGCGGTTGGTAATGCACTGGATTTGAACAACGAGAAGTGGCTGGGGTGCCAGGATTCGAACCTGGGAATGCCGATACCAAAAACCGGTGCCTTACCACTTGGCGACACCCCAACTGAGCGGCGGACATAGCCAATCCGATTTACGCTTGCAACAGCCAAATCACCGCATCTTTTCAAACAACTGCATTTTCATCGTGCGAATGCCGTCATTCCAATAATGAAACCAAAGCGCACTGTGCCCCGTGATCATTATGTTTTGACAAAACGCACATTAACGCCCATATCGTTATCCGATAAATTATTTTTTGAAGGTATGTGCGTTATGAAAACCTTTTTTGCGTCATTGGGCGGCGCAGTTATCGGCTCGATTGTAGGGTTGTTCCTGCTCTTCTTTATCGGCACGGCGCTGATCCAAATGGCGGTCAATGACGCAATCAGCTCAGCTTCTGGTCCTGAAACTGGCCAGGATGACGGTAATCCGATTGTGCTGACGCTGGACTTGCGCAACGGGTATTCTGATCAGGCGCCATCGACAGGGCCTGCTGTCCTCTTTGGAGGTGCAACGGGTTTTGTAGACATTATTACGCGGCTCGACTCAGCAGCGAATGATGATCAAGTTAAAGGGGTTTTCATCCGCGGCAGCGAATTCGGAATTGGGTCTGCCCGTTCTGAGGAGTATCGCGACGCCCTGCTGAACTTCAAAGCCGCTGGTAAATTTGTGTACGCCTCGAGTCAGGGAAATTATGGTGGTGGCCCTTCCACTTACCGGGCACTCGCACCGGCTGATGAAATCTGGGTGCAGCCCGGAACGGATTTCGTCGCCAGTGGCCTCGCGCTCGAAACGCTCTTCCTGCGGGGTCTCTTCGATAATTTGTCGGTTACGCCTGAATTCGAAGCGCTTTATGAGTACAAGAACGCGCCGAACACCTATGAAGAGACGACCTATACCGAACCGCATCGCCGCGCGATGACCGAACTGGCAGAGTCGCTCTGGAACATCTCAATTACGGATATCGCCTCCGATCGCGGCATGACGGTTGAAGAAGCACGGGCGGCGCTCGAATCATCTCCGCTCAGCACCGGTCAGATGATCGACCTCAACCTAGCAACCCAACTCGGTTGGCCAGAGGATGCTCTCGACGCCGCACTGGAGAAGGCTGGCGAAGATGCAATCTCGATCAGTATTGATTCGTATGTCGCGCCGACCTCTCCATTCGGTTCTCCAGTCATCGCGATTGTCGGCGGACAGGGTCCGATTGTGACCGGCGATGCAGGTGGCAGCCTGTTCCAGGAAGGCAACGGGTTTGCTTCGGACAGTATCGCAGAGGCCATTTTTGAAGCTGGCCGCGATGAGGACGTGAAAGCCATCGTGTTCCGCGTCGATAGCCCAGGCGGGTCGCCTTCGGCTTCAGACCAGATCTGGCGCGCGATTGAGCGCATTCAGAGCGAAGAAAACAAACCCGTCATCGTTTCAATGGCGTCTGTGGCGGCATCTGGTGGTTATTATGTGTCGACCGGGGCAGACTATATCTTCGCCAACCGATCCACGATCACCGGCTCGATCGGCATTTTTGGCGGCAAATTTGCGATTGCCGAGGGCTTGGCCCGGATTGGAGTAAACGCCGAGGCGATTATCGTTGGCGGTGAGTTTACCGGCGCGTACAGCACGGTCAGCGGGTTCACCGATCTTCAGCGAACGATGATTCGCGATTCGCTTGAGCGTGGATACAACCGGTTCATTGGGCTCGTATCTGAAGGACGGGGCATGAGCCTCGAACAAGTCGATGCCGTCGCACGCGGCCGGGTCTGGAGCGGTGAAGACGCACTCGACGCTCGACTCGTCGATGAACTCGGCGGCCTCACAGCAGCGATCGACAAAGCGAAAGAGCTCGCGGACATCGATGGAGAAACTGAGGTACGCCTTGTTTCGTATCCGATGTCACAAGGTGGATTTCCATTCATGGGCGCTTCTGCCGGTGCTTCAGCGGAAGAGTTACGGGCAATTGGCCAGCTTGCGGAAATGATCAACAATCCGGAAGTTCAAGCCATGATGTCGGAAATCGAAGCTGCTCAAAACACGCGCATTCAGGCGCGCGTACCGACTTTTATCGAACGATAATTTTTGCTCACACTGTAAGAGGGCCTTCCGACCTTGCGTTGGAAGGCCTAATTGTTTGGAAAACAGACATAAGCCGCGTCGCCGCACCGCATCGCCTTTTCGGCTGACAGGACACATATAGAGCTAAACCAAAGGCCCGATGCCATGCCCGACACGCTTAGAGATCGCAACGTACGCTTCCACACGAGTGAAACTGCAGAAACGATGGCAGACGTTCGCCATGAGGTTGATCGAATCGATCGCTTGCTGGTCGAGTTGCTGGTCGAGCGACAATCCTTCATGGACGCCGCCGCGCGGATCAAGGGCGAACGAAAATCGGTTCTAGATCGCCCGAGGATCGAAGACGTTGTTTCGAAAGTAAAGACCGAAGCGGAAGCGCAAGGGCTCTCGACCGCCATCGCGGAACCGGTTTGGCGAACTTTGATTGATCGCTGTATCGCTTACGAATTTGAATCGTTTGATCGTCTCAAGCCGGGCTTGGACAATTCATAACTTGCCTGCGCGCAGGCCTCAATCGTTTCTACCAGCGCATCCTTCAAGGCCGAGAGCAGCGTCGCAGCCTGAACGCGGGACACGGGCTCGCCACTCCGCCCCGCTTGTTCGACCTCAGCGCAATTCTCGGCAAAACGCGTTGCGCCAATACTGAGCCCAGCACCTTTCAGTGCGTGCGCCGCATCTGCCCATTCTTCTTGTGTTTTGTCCGGATCAAGAAGCCGACCCCAAATGTCCGCCTGATTGCGGAAAATATCCAAAACCTCATCAGCGAGATCAACATCACCGCCGGTCATCGTCATTAAATGATCGATATCAATTTTCATTTATCTCTCTCCGCAGACCCAATCCCGACAGAATCATGTCGAATGATCGAAATTTTAATGTTCCGGCCTCTTTTTTTTAAGCTCAATCTGGTTTAATGTTATTCGATATGGAATTGGGGTAAGACATGACCAGTATTCTCGTCGCCGTTCGAAATTTCACGATTGCCCTCATCCTTGCATGGATGGGTTTCTCTGTTTCGCCAGATTCAGATAAGGATCAAGAGTCAATTTCGATCGCACCGAACGCAACAGCGTTCAACCTGATCAACGGCTGAAACTGATGGTGGGCGCTTGCCCACCAATCAGTCTATAAGAGCGCCATGACGCTCGGATTAACTCTCTACAAATTGTCGATTATTTTGATAGCGCCCTTTCTGGGCGCTTTCTTTCGTCGTCGGGCTCGTGCAGGTAAAGAAGATCCGGCGCGCATTCACGAACGTTTTGGGCGCAATCTCGCAGTCAGACCCAATGGCGGGCTCATCTGGTTCCACGCTGCAAGCGTCGGCGAATCAAACCTGCAATTAGAGCTCGCGCGGCGCCTGATTCGCAAAGGCGACGGTGCCGCCACCTTTCTATTCACCTGCCAGACCAATACGGCGGCAGCCCTTATCCAAGACACCCTCACGAACGATCCTGCATTCAGTGATCGATCAGATCTTCAACAAATGGCGCCGGTCGACACACAGGGCGCGGTGGCTCGT
>JAYZAM010000008.1:0-3313 GCA_036339715.1 Pseudomonadota bacterium
GAGACGGGCTGAAATCGCCAGCTGGTCTTCGGAAGGTGCAGACGGCACATTCAAGATCATCGCAACGCCGCCAATAACGGCCAGAACAACCGCGATCGCAGCGCCCGCTACCAAAACCTTTTTGGGCGGCAAATTCGCTGCTTGCGCGACTTCATTGGGCATGGCTTCAGTATTGATTGAGCCACGGGCCTCAGCATATGCGGACGCCACTTCTTCTTCGGGCAGTCCCAGAAACCGTGCATAGTTTCGCGCTTGCAAGCGCAGGATACTAGCCGGGATATGCGCTGTATCTTCTGCCTCGAGTGCGGCCAGCGTGTCCTGCGATTGGCGGGTCTGTCGGGCCACATCGCGCAGTTCCATATCCTTGGCTTCGCGCGCTTCTCGCAGTCGCGCCCCCACGCTCATTTCAGGCGTCTCAAGGGTCTCGTCGGATAAAATAAGGTCTGTCACAGGAATTTATTTACCGGCCAAATCTTTACACATCGTTCAGAACTATACTCTGTATGTCTGCAAGTTCTAAGACGCTTTCCCGCAAAGCAGGATCTCTCTTTTGCAGCAGCTCTGCAAAAGCCGGGCCGAATTGGCTGAGATCTAGGGATCGCAACATTCTTTTCACCGGCCCGATACCGCCACCCGGCATTGACAGACTGCGATACCCCAAACCGATCAGGCACAAGGCTTCCAGCGGTCGTCCCGCGCCTTCTCCACAAATTGAGACCGGCAAATTCAGACGCTGACAGGTTTCAAAAACCTGCGCCAGGAAACGCATGACCGGTCGACTGACAAATGGATAACGTTCCGAGACAAGGGGTGTCATACGATCCGCTGCATGGAAAAACTGCAGCATATCATTGGTGCCAATCGAGAGAAAATCGACCTCATCATGAATGTCTTCCAGGGCATAAGCGAAGGCCGGAGTTTCTAGCATCGCGCCGATTTCAAGATGGCTTGGCCCGTCAAACCCGCGACGCTTTCCCCAGGCACTCTCTTCCATCAGCATCGATTTCGCGCGGCGAAATTCGTGCGCGCTGGTCACCATTGGGAACATAACCGACAAGGGCTTGCCTTCAGAAGCTCGAAGCAAAGCGCGCATTTGTCGCCTGAACAATCCGGGACGGTCCAGCGCAAATCTGATGGAACGCCACCCGAGCGCCGGATTTTCCTCACGCGCATCGTTTAAATTCGGCAAGAGTTTATCGCCACCGAGGTCCAGCGTTCTGAAATAAACCGGACGGTCCTTTGCCGTCTCCAGGACGTGCTTATACAGATCAATCTGGTCCGTGACGCTTGGCAGTTTCTCAGACATCAGGAATTGAAACTCGGTGCGAAACAAACCGATGCCATCCGCGCCGGTGCTGTCTAGGTGCTCAGTATCGAGGCCAAGGCCAGCATTGATCAGAAGCCGCACCGGCACCCCGTCTTTCGACTCCGTCGGCTCGTCACGCAAGGCCGCGAAAACCGCCTGACGTTCGCTAAGCACCGAGCGCCGATTGACATAAGCTTTCAACAGGTCTTCGTCCGGGCGCAAATGCACGCGCCCATCTTCCCCATCAACGATGATTGTATCGCCGCGCGACACTTGCGTCAGCAGGCCATCAATTGCACCCACCGTCGGAATACCAAGTCCGCGCGCAACAATGGCCGCGTGACTGGATGTGGCGACTTCTTCCAAGACGATCGCCGCAAAACCTGCTTTGCCATAATCCAGCAATTCAGCAGGCCCCAATCGCCGCGCAATCAGGATCTCGGGCTCATCACTGTTCGGACGCTCGTCGCCATTTAGTTGATCGCCCCCCGCCAACATCCGCAACAGGCGGTTATCAAGATCCTCCAGGTCGTGAAGCCGTTCGCGCAAATAAGGATCTTTGACTTTCTCGAAGCGCGCCCGGTGCTCACGGCGCAAACGATCGATTGAGGCTTCTGCGGACAATCCGCCACGCACGCCTTCCCGCAACTTTTCGGCCCAGGTCGGATCGGATGCCAAAAGCTTATAAGCTTCAATCACCTCGCGCGGTTCGCCCCAAAGCCCACCAATCTCGGCCGCAAGCAAACGGTCGATCGACAGGTGCAATTCTTCCAGCGCGTTCTCGAGCCGGTGTTCCTCAACTTCCGGGTCCTCGGCAAAAAACCGTGCCGCTGGAATGACTGGGTCGTGCAATCGAACCCGGCCCATGCCTAGACCACCACACAGGCTTCGCCCCTGCAGATTGAGCGGGCGGCTTTCTTTTACTGCGTCTGGCTGGGCTGAGCCCCCGGCCGCCGATGGCACGATCTCAGCCAGAACCATGGCGATCGTTTGCAGACTATCAATCTCATCATCCTGATAGACGCGAGCCGTCCGGTTTTGAACCGTCAGAACCCCCTCAACCCGTCCGCCTTTCAGGATCGGAACACCCAGGAAGGCGTGATACGGGTCTTCGCCTGTCTCGGGCCGATAAGAGAAGCTGGGGTGGCGCGGGGCATCCTGAATCGACAGCGGCTGGGCGGTCTGCGCGATCTGGCCGACCAAGCCCTCATCAATTGCAAGGAACGTTCGGTGGACAGCGTCTTCGCGCAAGCCTTCCGTCGCGATCAGCTCCATCCGGTCATCGCCTGTGCGCCGGTAAATCGAGCAAACATCGGCAACCATTGTTCCGGCGATCAGCCGCACCACTTGTGTCAGTCTTGATTGCGTATCCGCTTCAGCCGCCATCACCGACCGAAGTCGGTTCATTAGAAGCCGGGGAATTGAGAAGCTATCAGGCATGCCTGGGCCCAGATGGGGGGTTCAACTAGCTCGCGTCAAGGTCAAACGCGGTATGAAGCGCGCGAACCGCGAGTTCAGTATAATCTGTATCAATCAGTACAGAAATCTTGATTTCCGAGGTCGAGATGACGTCGATGTTGATGTTCTTCGCGGCCAGCGCTTCGAACATGGTCTCAGCAACGCCCGTGTGCGACTTCATGCCGACCCCAACCACGGAAACTTTCGCCACATCACGGCTTACATCCATATTGTCAAAATGGACCAGCTCACGGTTCGCCTCGAGCACGCGTTGGGCTTTTTCGCTGTCTCCACTCGTACACGTGAAGACCATGTTAGCGCGCCCTTCGCCCCGCGCATTGGCTTGAACGATCATATCCACGTTCACGCCTTCGCGTGCCAAGAGCGCAAAGAGTTTTGCGGACGTCCCGGGCTTATCTTCCATCCCGTAGAGCGTGATTTTGGCCTCATCGCGCGAATAAGTAACGCCGTTCACAACCTGTTTTTCCACGATCTCATCCTCATTGCAGATCCAAGTCCCGGGATTGTCGTCCTCAGGCTTAGCGAAAC
>JAYZAM010000009.1:0-6290 GCA_036339715.1 Pseudomonadota bacterium
CTTTGGCAAAGCATTATGTCCGCTTTTGGTGATCACCAAACGTCTCGGTGTGTCTTGCAATTTTTGGGGGGGGGGGAGAACCTCAGGCACTGATCCTCAATCGTTCTTTCAATAGTCGATCAACTTGTTCAAGTTGATCAAGTTCGGGCTCGAAATTGAGCGTCAAGAACGCCGTCATGCGGTACAAATTATTGGTGAGGGTGTTTCGGAATGCTGCACTTTCGATCATTCGGTCGATGTTGCAAGTGTGCCCGCCAAAAGGCGCGAACCCGAAGCGATCAAAAGTGATCTCCGAATTTAGCGTGATAGTCTCCGGGAATTCGATCGACAAATCGATAACCTGTCCTTGAACACCAAAGGCTGCTCTTTGTCCTTCGGTCGCGGACCTGAGTTGGGCGAACAATAGTATTGAAGCTCGGAGTTCTTCGTCTGAAAGCACAGATGCACGACCACTCGCCAGAAGCTCGTCCAAGGTTGGAATAGAGACCGATGTCGGACGGTAAATGTGGGAACCAAAAACGGCGTCGCACTGGTCTTGCGTCAACTGGTTGGGAGGGGTTTCTGCGGAGACTGCGACAACGACCTGTTCGAGAAATTTCAATTGGGTTTGAAGCTCATGTCTGATCTCAATCATCCTTGCTTGAGACAACTCAACTTCATCGTGCAATCTCAGCATGTAGCCTTGGTCAAGCGAGCGATCTTGTACGCCGCTGTTCCAGTTCGAAACTTGGATGCCGATGAACACACCGACAACAACGATAACAAAGTCGATCCCGACCGCGGTCCAGTTCTGGTCCTTCACATGTTGTATAACGCGTCGAAATAGCATGGTCCGTGCCTCCCTCTTTGGCGCTTAGCATGATGCAACAGTAATGTCCGCTCCTGACGCAAAGCAGACTTTTCCAACGGCTGAGTTGGGGCGAGTATTGGACGCTCAAACGTCCAACTTCTTTAGTGCTCAGTGCTCAAAAAAGGTGTATGTTTAATGCTCCGCATAAGGCGGTGTTTTAAAAAGGAATACGCGTATGAGCGGTCTCAAGAAAAAGGGCCCAGCGCGACGTGCACCTAAAAGAGCACGACAAGCCCACGTATCGTCAGAAATCTTGGCTGTTCCAAACAGTCGGCGGCGTAATTGCCGGGATAGCCTAAAAGGATTTTTCCTCGACAATGAGTGATGAAAAGAAAGCGCGACTTTGAGCGAGAAAATTTCGCTTGCGCTTCGCGAATTAACCGGTAAAGCGCGCCAGCTCTTTCTTAGGATACAAAGATATGACTGAGACTTTCACACTAGGTTGGGAAGAATGGATTGACCTGCCTGATCTAGGATTGCCCGCGATCAAAGCGAAGGTGGATACCGGTGCTAAAACTTCGGCTTTGCACGCTGTGGAAATCGAACCTTTTGGCCCATCGAACAATCCGCAGGTCAGATTTCTCATTCAGCCAGACCCCAAGAATCCGAACCTCGAACTCACCTGTTCTGCACGCGTTGTTGATCGGCGAGATGTGACCAGCTCGAACGGCGAAACCGAACTCCGGTACGTGATCGAAACACCCGCAAAAATGGGCGGGCGAACCTGGCCCATTCAGATCACCCTCACCAATCGCGAAAACATGGCATACCGTATGTTGCTCGGACGCCAAGCGATAGACGACGACATGGTGGTCGACCCTAATGAGTCGTTCGCGCAGCCAATGTTGGACTATGACGCATATAAGTCGCTTCCAAAGCGGAAGCCTGTGCGACGGCCGTTACGCATCGCGCTCTTGTCTCGAGAGCCAAACACATACTCAAGTCGACGCCTGGTCGAGGTAGGTGAAGCACGCGGCCACATCGTAGAAGTCATCGATACCAAGCGCTGCTATATGCGGATCGGCGGTTTGCGCCCCGAAGTTCATTACGACGGCGAGAGCCTACCGTACTACGATGCAGTGATCCCTCGCATCGGCGCATCAATAACAGCCTATGGCACGGCAGTGCTTCGCCAATTCGCCAGCACAGGGGCGTACTGCCTGAATACAGCAAACGGTATTGTCGCAAGCCGAGATAAGCTGCTCGCCCATCAGCTTTTGTCAGACGCGCATATCGGAATGCCACTTACGACATTCGCGAGTTCGCCCAAGGACACTAAAGACCTTATCGCTCTTGCGGGCGGCGCTCCGGTCGTCGTGAAGTTACTGCAATCGACGCAAGGGCGCGGCGTAGTCTTGGCTGAGACTCGAAAAGCGGCAGAAAGTCTTGTCGATGCTTTCCGAGGGCTCGATGCGAACTTTCTAGTGCAACAGTTCGTGGCCGAAGCCGCCGGGGCAGACGTCAGATGCTTTGTGATTGGGAACCGTGTGGTTGGCGCGATGCGCCGTCGTGCGGCTGAAGGCGAGTTCCGTTCGAATTTGCATCGGGGCGGGACAGCTGAACCTGTAAAGCTCACGAAAGCCGAGCGCGAAACAGCGCGAAAAGCGGCGCGTGTTCTGGGGCTGAAAGTGGCCGGTGTTGATCTGCTGCAGTCAGAAAGCGGCCCGAAAGTGCTTGAGGTCAATTCTTCGCCGGGCCTGGAGGGTATTGAAACCTCGACTGGGATCGACGTCGCAGATCAAATCTACCAGTTTCTGGAGTCGCGTGTGCGTCCGCTATCGAAGCAAAAAGACGCCTTGCGTGTAAAATAGGACCAGAAAGATGCTGATGGTTCGTCCTGTTCTTTCGCTGGTACTTGCAGTTTGGTTTCTGCAACTCGCTGGCGGCATGCTCAGCGTCGTGACGCCTGTTGGGCTCGCTGAGCTTGGAGCTGCTTCCGACGCTGTTGGTTTGATCGCCGCACTTCACGCCGCCGGATTTATGGCGGGTGCGTACTATGCCCCGCGATTGATCGGTGAACTTGGCAACATTCGTGTATTCGCTGCTGCGGCTGCGCTGACCGCCGTTGGCGCGATTTCTCAGGGATTATGGATGTCGGAAATTGGCTGGGCCTTGATACGGTTCGTTCAAGGCGCGACGTTCGCCGCAATGTTCGCTGCGGCCGAAGCTTGGCTAGGGCGTGTTACCCCGAAGGAACATAGAGGGAGCGTCCTCGGGGTTTATAATGTCGCCGCAAAAGCAGCGCTACTTCTTGGGCCCCTCATCATATTGGGAATGTCCCCGCTCGATCCCAAAAACTTTCTCTGGTGCGGACTGTTCTTGGCAGCTGCTTTAGTCCCGGTTTGCATCACCAAAAGACAAGAGCCAGCTCGCGTTCAAACTGGGCGCTTACCTTTGGTCAGAATGTTGAAAATATCACCATCCGCTTGCGCAGGTGTATTTATTGCTGGGCTGGTGAATAGCGGAACACTCGCCTTGCTGCCCATCTATACGAGCAGGCTCTCTATCGACATGAACGCGCTAACGCTTGCGGGGATTGCTTATAGCACCGCGAATGTCGGGGGGCTGTTGAGTCAGTGGCCAGCTGGGCGCCTGTCTGATCAGGTTGATCGTAGAAATGTGGTTGCGGTCATGTGTATCGTGGCCGGCTCAGCCGGAGGCGCGCTCTGGCTGTTCGGTGCGACAATCTCTTTATCTGTAATGCTCGCACTGCTGTTCGTATGGGGCGCAGGGTCTTTGTCATTTTATGGCGTATGTGTTGCGCACGGCGTCGACCGCGTAGACGACCAAGACATGACGCCGATGATGTCGACGCTTTTGATTGTCTGGGCCTTAGGCTCTGTCATTGGGCCCCTGATCGCGGGGCTGATCATGAAGACTTCGCTCGGCGCTACGGGTTTGTTTGCGTTCGCATGCGCTGGTTTAGCTGTGCTTGCCGTCATCATGTTGATTAGACGCATCGAGAAATCGCCAGTTCCCGAAGACGATCAATCGGAATGGCAACCTGCGATGCCCGCAGGCATTCCGGGCGGCGATCTCGACCCTCGGACAGACTGAGCGTCCTTTTTAGGGCGCTCTTAGCCTCTCCGCTAATGACCGCTTTGACGGCGGAAGCGAACATACGGTGGGACCTTGGTGGGGTAGAGTATGCTGGCTCGGAGTAATCGTGCAATTAAATGGCGGGTTCGAGCGATTGGAAGGCGGACAACGGGGTTTCAGCACCTGGGGATATGACCCGATTGAGGTCTGCGTCTGATTGGATAGGAGTGGCGGTGGTGTCAGACCAATGCGAACCAGTCTCCAGCATCCAATTTGGGCTCGGCGGTTAGGCAGCAAGGAGTTCGCGCCATTCGAGAAGGGCGGCGGATCGTAGGTCTTTGAATCTGGTTCTGCGTTCGATGTTTCTCTGGTGATTGAAGTGGTTGTAGACTGAGGAATGGACGGCGACGAATTTTTGCAGACTTCGCATCAGCCTGAAGCGGAGCTCGGCTCGTTCTTTCCGTCGAAAGGGTAGGTGACTATTTTCGGCACGATTATTCTTGTGCCGTCCAACCTTCTGGCGGTCCTGATTCCCAATCACCTTCATCGCTGCCCGGTATGACGCCAGGCGGTCCGTCACGACCACTTCTGGATTGCCATATCGCTTCATGGCTTTCTTCAGGAATCTCAATGCTGACTTGCGATCCCGGTGTTTCGTGACATAGCTTTCCAGGACTTCACCTTCGTGATCGACGGCGCGCCAGAGATAGTGCTGCTTGCCGTTGATCTTCACAAAGACCTCATCCAGGTGCCACCGCCACTGCGGACATTGCCGCATCGCTTGTGATCGCTTTTTCCTGATCTCAGACGCGAAGATCGGGCCAAATCGGTTCCACCAATATCGAACGCTTTCGTGGCTCACATCGATCCCGCGCTCATGGAGCAGGTCTTCGACATTTCGCAATGACAGCGGAAATCGGACGTACAGCATCACCGCCAAACGGATGATTTCGGGCGACGTGTTGAAGTAGTGGAATGGATTTTTCGACATACCGTCAAATCTAAATCCGGGGTAGGGCAGCCTCAAGCGGATTTAGTCTGACAGTTCCATTCAGAGAGGGGGGCGAGTAGTTCGCGCTAATCAAGAAGGGCGGCAGCACGTAGATCTTCTCAAAGACCTCGTGCCGATACCGTCGCCATTGCGGGGTTTGGCGCATCGATGGCGAATTTTCGCAGGGAGGGCTCAAACGAACTCAGTCTCACAGGACCCCTGACAGTCTCTTGAGATCAGCTGATCATCATATCCATTGTGTCTGAACCAAATCGATCCTGCCAACGCTCGTTATATTTTTTGACGAAATCTCGCGCGCAGCCCGTATACTCCGATCGTGCTTCGACATCGATTAGTTCGGGTGGAAGGAGAGGGTCCAGGGCGAGGCGGCGAATGGCATCTCCACCAATCAGAAACGAATCCCTGAGCGCGATATTCTCATCGACCGTATCCAAGTCTTTCATGGCGCTCTTTAGGAGATTTGTCTCTCTTCTGTACATCTCCTCGAGATCTCTTCGGTTCCACAAGTCGGCGAAGGATTGAGCCTCGCCATCGATATAAGCGTCTGTCAGTCTGGAAATTATGATGTCTGAGGTGTCGCTCATGGCCTCGAGTAATTCAGTCATTTTTACAATTGGCATTGCGAGATTATCCGGCCGTAGCCAGATCCCGTCTCGGAACGTTCTGAACCCCAAGCGCGTGCAGGCCCTATCAAGCGCACGGATGGTTTTTGCAGGCAGGTGTTTGGACGGAACGATGCTCAGCCAGTGATTGTTCCAGTCCGTGGTCCGATTTTCACCTTTTGACCAACTGTCGATCCAGTCGCGTACGGGATCATACTTCCAGTTCAATCGGTAGTGACCTCTAAGATCTTGTTCGATTAGTTCGTCAGCTCTCAATCGCGATAGCGTTACGCGAACGGAATTTGCACTGATTTCAAATAGGTTGGCCACGTCTATGAGAATGCCGACGGGCCAGCGACTCGACGGGCTCGTCCGCAATAGGTTGAGTATCAGATCCTTAGCTTTCATTTCCGATGCAGCCGTGGTGTGATTCGCGATATCCGTCAGATCATACTCCAATTTCGGACGCTTATCTGTGGTGCCCATTTTGGTTCAAGCTTCCTTTAGCGCATGCTGAGCAGAAAAAAACGGCGACACGATATCTCGTGCCGCCGGAAGTGGAGGAGACATACGCCCCAGAACCACCGCTCCATGCCGCGGCGGGGAGCGGCAACCTGACGACCTAGAAGACCTTTCTGACAGTGACCCCATAGGTTCTGGGTTGACTGGGGTATCCAGAAATGGAGCCGGCTTGAGCGACCGATGGGAAGGCAGTTGTAATGGACTGGTCGTCAAAGACGTTTCGTCCCCAAATGCTCAGGCCAAGACCAGATGGCGTGACTATGCC
>JAYZAM010000010.1:0-3326 GCA_036339715.1 Pseudomonadota bacterium
CGAAGTCTGCGCCTGGGTGAGATAAGTCCCGAAAACGTCGTGCCCCATTTCGGCATGTGCTGCTGTCGCTAATACGACGGCCAGTCCCGTTAAACCCATCCACTTTCTCATGCGCAGCTCCCTAACACTCTTCGCTCTAAACTCTTTGATGATTTGGTGTGACAGATTTTCCACCTTCACACACATTAATCCTCGTTTACCTTATTCTCTATGATTCACATGGTGAAACTTTGTGTTGGAGCGGACGACGCCAAGGACATTGAGCGTTGGCAACAGCGTCTGATGCAATCCGCGCCAAGACCCTATCATCATACCCGAATGGTCCCGAAACGTGGAGACGAGCTCAGCGATGGCGGCTCCATCTATTGGGTCACGAAAGGGATCATTCTTGTCCGGCAGAAAATTCTCGAGGTCCGCGAAATCACCGATCGTGGCGGCCGAAAGGCATGTGAGCTGATCTTCGATCCTGAACTCGTCGCGGTTGAGCCGACGCCAAAGCGGGCGTTTCAGGGCTGGCGATACTTGCAGCCGCAAGACGCCCCCGCGGATCTGAAAGCGGGTTCCGGGACAATTGAGATGCCCGCAAATCTCAGGGCAGAACTTCGCGAAGCGATGGTCTGGTAAAAGGCCTTAGCGCACCTTGAGCATCGCGGCGCGTTGGGGCGCAGCGTTGCAGCTTTGAGTTTCCATTGAAGCATCAGGCTTTGCAGCCGGACTACGACGTTGCGCGGCCAGCGAAATGATTTCAGCGTCGGCAAACATGCCAGCAAGTCGCTTCAGGCTAGCCCGTTGGTTATCGAGGGCAGGGTCTGTGTCGAGCCGTTCGAGCTGAGAAACGGACTCGCCCGCCATACCTCGGAAGATACAGCCGAGATCATTTGGTCCATCAGAGTTGTCGATCCATTGTGCGAGATCAGCGGACGTCCGGCCAAAGCGATACACATCGAGCGCGTAAGTTTCACTAATCTCTGTCGGCTGTCCCATATCGAGCGCGTGAATGAGGGTCGCCGTTTCGGCTGATAATCGACTCGCTTCAGAGCCCCATTGCTGGGCAAGATCTGTACTGGCATGGGCCGCCACGGGGCTCATGGCCACCAGCAGAGAAATCAGGAATCGTTTCATCACAGCACGGGTCCAATCTGTTTCGCCTGAGAGGCGAGCAAGGACCGTGCCATCAAGCTCTATTTTTTCATGAACGCGCCGATGCGGGCCTGCATATCAGGGCCGACCCCTTCATTTTCCGTGACCTCCCATTGCAATCCAGCATCGATCGGATCGGCGTCCGTTGCTTCGAGAAGGCGTTTATTCGCTGCGTGGGAAAACGCCGAATTGCTCAGGATCTGTTTTGCGAAGGCGCGTAGATCAGACTCAAATGAGTCGTCATCGTAGACGGCTTCGCAGAGCCCCATCTGAAAAGCGGTGTCTGCTGTCACCGTTTCGGCCGTGAACATGAGCCGTTTTGCCGTGGCAATGCCAACCCGCCGGGGCAGTCTTTGGCTCATGCCCCAGATTGGCGTAAGCGCCCATTTGGCATGCGTGTCAGCGAATTTCGCCGATCGAGCTGCAAGGATAAAATCGGCCGCAAGCGCGACTTCAAGGGCGCCAGTGTAACAGTGTCCATGGACAGCCGCGATGACCGGCTTGGGGAGTTTCTCCATCATACGCAGGGTCTCGGAATGCCAGCCCGGAGACGGCACTTTCTCGCCCTCGGCAATGTCGCCGAGATCATGCCCGGCCGAGAAGCATTTGCCTGCGCCTCGTAGGATCACGCAGGAGATCGAGTCGTCTTTTTTGTGGTCGATGATGTGCCGTCGCAAATCTTGGAATACGCCAACGGGCAGGGCGTTGAGCTTGTCGGGTCGATTCAGGGTCAGCCAGCACAATCCGTCTTCATCCTGGCGGGTTACAAGTTCACTCATCTCGGCCTCTCGAAGTTTGCTCGTGTCGCTTAGATCACCGTTCTCCCAGGGTCCGCATAGACCCTATTCCAATTCTGGCTCTAGGCTTTCGCAAGGGGAGCCTCTTATGTAGGCTTAGAACAGAACGCGCAGCACCAAGAGGAGAGCGCCCCGTGGCTGATACCGAATACACCCCGCCAAAAGTCTGGACCTGGGACAAGGAAAGCGGGGGACGCTTTGCCAATATCAATCGCCCGATTGCCGGGCCGACCCATGATAAGGACTTGCAGGTCGGCAAGCACCCGATTCAGCTTTACTCCCTGGCGACGCCGAATGGCGTGAAAGTGACCATAATGCTCGAAGAGCTGCTGGCGGCCGGTCATTCTGGCGCCGAATATGATACCTGGCTGATCAATATTCAAAACGGCGATCAGTTCGGCTCAGGATATGTCGATATCAACCCGAACTCGAAAATTCCGGTCATGGCAGACCATTCTACTGATCCGGTGACGCGCATCTTCGAGAGCGGATCAATCCTGGTGTATCTGGCGGAGAAGTTTGGCGCTTTTCTTCCCGAGGACCATAAAGGCCGGACGGAAGCGATGAACTGGTTGTTCTGGCAAATGGGCTCAGCGCCTTATCTTGGCGGCGGGTTCGGTCATTTCTATGCCTATGCGCCGTTCAAGATGGAATATCCGATCAATCGTTTCGCGATGGAAGTGAAGCGGCAAATGGACGTTCTCGATCGGCACCTGGCGGACCATGAATACATGGCCGGTGATGAATATTCGATCGCGGACATGGCCATCATGCCATGGTATGGCTCTCTCGCGAAAGGCGTTCTGTACGAGGCCGCAGAGTTTTTGTCCGTGCACGAATACACGCATGTGAATCGCTGGACCGATCAGCTGATGGCGCGGCCCGCCGTCCAACGCGGACGCATGGTCAATCGCGGTTGGGGTGAGCCATCACGCCAGCTGCCTGAGCGCCACGATGCCAGCGATTGTGACACCAAGACGATGGACAAATTACCACCGGACGCGACTTAGTCTGCGCGGTCGAGCCGATCAGCGGCGGGTGACAAAACAGTTCCCGCCGAGCGCCTTATAAGCAACGCACCAGTCAATCGCGTCCCGTCGGGTTGCAAATGCGCCAACCCGCAAACGGTGTAAAATGCGCCCAGTGCTGGTCCGGTGCGGTCGGACAATAGTCTCAGCGTCGTCGAACAGGTGAGGGTGCTCGAACCGTAAATCTTCCCAGACAGAACAGGCTGCCTCGACATTCGCAAAAGAGGCGATCTGCACCACGAACGGTCCGTCATAATCAAACGCGGGCTGATAAGGTGGGGGCACAACAATCACAGACGCAGGTTCAACGTAGATTACTGGTTGGGTCGGGGGATAAGGGTCGAGCGGAGGCTCCACTGGG
>JAYZAM010000011.1:0-3428 GCA_036339715.1 Pseudomonadota bacterium
GAATGGATCTGTAGAAGCAAGATGAGCGGCCTGTATGGCAAGCACCGCCGGTTTGTCTGACCTTCAAAAGCACGGCATCCTGGTCACAATCAATCTTAAGCTCGACGACTTCCTGTGTGTGGCCAGAGGTTTCACCCTTGATCCACAAAGTCTGCCTCGACCGGCTCCAATATGTTCCTCGGCCGGTTTCGAGGGTCGCCTTGAGCGCGTCGGCATTCATCCAAGCGAGCATCAAGACTTCTTGTGTATCCGCATCTTGAGCGATGGCTGCGATCAATCCGTCCGCGTTAAACTTCGGACGCAGCTCCTCGGTTTCGTCTTGCTCAGCGCCGGAGAGGGGGCGTTCAAATGACATTCTCGTCTCGCAGTTTTGCCTGATCGTCGGGGCTGTAACCCAGGACGTCCAGGATTGCACGTGTATCCTGACCGAGCGTCGGGCCCGTGGAGTTCACCGATCCCGGCGTTTCAGAGAGTTTCGGCATAACGCCCTGCATTGGCACTTCGGTCCCGAGCATTGGCGAAAATATCTGCACAATGGCCTGGCGAGCCCGTATATGTGCGTCTTCCAGCATCTCCTTTGCGGTGTTCACCGGTCCTGACGGAATGGCGTGAGCTTCACAAAGACGAAGAACTTCCTTCATCGTATGCGCACGCGTCCAGACGGAGATTAATTCATCCAGTTCAAGCTGATTGTCGCCGCGGGCATCATGAGTCGCAAAGCGCGGATCTGTTGCCCAGTCGGTCCCGATCATTTTGGCGAGGCGCGCAAACAGCGTATCCTGATTGGCACCGATAATGACCATTCCGTCACTGCAGGGATATGCGCCCGATGGCGCGATGCGAGGCAGTATCCCGCCGCTTCTCTGCCGCGTATGCCCGCCCAATGCATATTCTGGGATAAGGCTCTCGGTGAAAGCCATGACACTCTCATAAATCGCCGCGTCGACGACCTGGCCGCGTCCGGATTTCTCACGGTGAAACAGCGCCATCATTGTTCCGAGTGCCGCAAAAGTGCCGGTCAATGAGTCGCCAAGGCTGACGCCGGCACGCGCGGGCGGGCGGTCAGGTTCGCCGATCAGATGACGCAGACCACCTTTCGCTTCGCCAACAGCAGCATATCCAGGCTTATGACTTTCCGGACCGGTTTGCCCGTATCCGGACACACGTGTGATCACGAGCCGAGGGTTAATTTTCATCAGGGTATCAGGCCCCAATCCCCATTTCTCAAGCGTCCCCGGCCGGAAGTTCTCAACCAGTACATCCGCCGTGCTAACCAGGCGCTTGAGGATCTCCTGGCCTTTCTGAAGCCGTAAATTCAGGGTCACGGATTTCTTGTTACGCGCGATGATGGCCCAGAATACGCTTTGATCGCTGACCTTGACTGCGCCCCAGTCACGGGCTGGATCTGGCCGGTCCGGCGCTTCGACCTTGATCACTTCGGCGCCGAAATCGCCAAGCAGCTGCCCACAGAAAGGTCCAGCAATGAGTTGTCCCAGTTCGATAACGCGTACGCCAGAAAGCGGCGGTTGTACAATAGGATCTGTCATTCGCCTTCAATGCCCACTAAATAGCGAGCATGACAAGACGTATTGATATCGTAGAGGTGGGCCCGCGCGACGGATTGCAAAATGATCCGGGCGATCTGAGCACGGACCAGAAACTTGAATTCATATCGCGCCTGGAGGATTGTGGCGTGAAACGGATGGAGTCCGGGAGCTTCGTATCGCCAAGGGCTGTGCCGAAAATGGCCGATAGCGCGGAGGTCTTTCGCGGTCTCGATCGTCGCCGAAACACCCGTCACATCGCCCTCGCCCTGAATGAAAAGGGCGTTCGTCGCGCCATAGATTCGGCTGCGGATGAGATCAATTTTGTGCTGGTAGCGGGAGAGGGCTTTGGCGAGCGAAACCAAAGAATGACCCCCCAACAAAGCGCCGATATGCTCGCCCAATGCGCGCCGCTTGTGCATGAGGCAGGGATCCCGCTCTCGGCGACAATCTCCGTCGCTTTCGGGGACCCGTATTCAGGTGAGGTTGACCCGCGCATTGTCGCAAATCTTGCCGCGCAAGCGCAACGCGCGGGTGTGGCAGAGGTTGGACTGGGCGACACGATCGGAGTCGCCACGCCATGGGATGTTCGCAAAGTAGTCGATCGGGTGCGTATGGAAGCTCCGGATGTGTATTTAAGATTGCACTTTCACGATACGCGCGGGGCAGGCCTCGCAAATGTTGCGGCAGCAGTGGAGGCGGGTGTTGATGTGATCGATGCGAGCTGTGGCGGCATCGGGGGGTGCCCCTTTGCGCCCGCGGCGACCGGAAATGTGGCGACTGAGGACGTCGTTTATATGCTCGAACGCGCCGGTTTTGAGACCGGACTTGATCTGTCGAAACTGATCGAAACGGCAAAATGGCTTGAGACAGCGCTAGGCCACCCCGTCAGTTCAAGCCTCAGCAAGGCGGGCGGGTTCCCAGATTAATATGGCCGGTCGCCATTGACCGTGGCGCGGCGCATGTGCCGACGTTGCCCGGGATAATCGTTCAGAGCGTAATGCCAGCAACATCGATTATCCCAAAAGGCAACGGCGCCTCGGCTCCATCGGAACCGGCAGGTAAACCGTTCGTCCCGCGAATGCTCGAACAGGAAATTCAGAAGCGGTCGACTCTCGCGTTTCGTCATGCCTGCAAAACGAAGCGTGAAAGCGGGGTTCACATATAATCCTTTGCGCCCGGTTTCCGGATGCGTGCGCACCACGGGGTGTTCAAACTCCGGTGCATCGGTCGCGGTTTCGGATTGCATCGACTGCCGTTCCTGCGCCGACTGACCGCGCGCGCTATATTCCCGGCTGGCGGAGTGGATCGCCGTCAGCTGACCGAGCATATCTTTCATGCCGTCAGATAGCGCCTCATAAGCCGCGATCTGGTTGGCAAACAGCGTATCGCCACCAAAGGCCGGAATATCGACGCCATAGAGGATCGAGCCAAGGGCGGGTTCCTCAAGGAAGGACATGTCAGAATGCCAGCCACCGCCAAAGTTCAGTTTGTCTTCGGGCTCTTTGATAATTTCCAGAAGTTCCGGATGGCCCTCCATGCCTTTCACATAGGGATGGACATTGAGCGTCCCGAAGCGTCGGGCAAAGCGTTTTTGCGCTTCAGGTGTTAGCGCGTCCTGATCTCGAAAGAACAGGACATGATGGTCGAGGAAGGCCTGATGGATTTCGTCAAACTGGGCATTTGAAAGGTCGGTTGAAAGATCAACCCCGGATATCTCTGCGCCGAGGGCGCCTGCAACCTGCGTAATATCGAGCGTAGTAACCATAATGGGCAGTCTACGCTCGATCTGTTGAGAGTCTATCTATTCCGCAGCGTCTTCCGGGAAGAGCCGATCATAGAGGTAAGAAAATTCCAAAGCCGTGCGTTTAGCGCGCTCCTTCT
>JAYZAM010000012.1:0-4792 GCA_036339715.1 Pseudomonadota bacterium
CCATGAAGTCCTGCCCGATGAGGTCTTCGCGAGTCATCTGAACAAGCGTGCAATAGGACTGGTTGACGTCGACAAACTTAAACTCCGAATCCAGAATCATCGCAGGATCGCGCATGGTCGCGAAGATCGTAGAATGCAGAGACGTTCCCATGAGGCCCACGATAGACTGAGTCTCTATGGTGTCGAATAAGGACCTAGAGTGTTAGGCAGGTGCTTTTGTTTTTAGCGCCAACGCGTGCAGCTCACCACCCATCTTCCCCTTCAGGGCCGCATAGACCATCTGGTGCTGGGCGACCCGGGTCTTCCCACGGAACTGCTCAGAGACGATTTCCGCCTGCCAATGATCATTGTCACCCGCAAGATCCGTAAGGACAATTTCAGCGTCTGGGAAGGCTTCGCTGAGGAAGCCTTCCAGCGTTTCTCTCGTCATCGCCATGATCAGGCAGGCTCCGGCTCACCGCCAAAATCAGAGCCCTTATCCTTGCGACGCTTCCCAATCACTGGGACCGCTGCATTTGGACGCGGTGGCTCATCCGGCTCGTCGGGCCGCTCGGGCATTTTACCGTCATTGATCAATGCCCGGATTTCATCGCCGGTTAGCGTTTCAAATTCGAGAAGCGCTTCAGCCAGAGCCGACCATTGATCGCGAAACTTTGTCATAATCTCGCGGGCGTCATCCATGCCCTTTTGAATGAGCTTACGGACTTCTTCTTCGATCTTTTTGGATGTCTCTTCTGACACGGAAGACGACTGAACCAATTGCTGACCTAAGAAAACTTGCCCTTGATCTTCGCCATAATCGACAGGACCAATCTCATCAGAAAGTCCCCATCGCGTGACCATGGCGCGTGCGAGACGCGTGGCCTGCTGGATATCAGACGCCGCACCCGCGGTCACAGCATCGTCGCCAAACTTCTCTTCTTCAGCGACGCGCCCGCCCATAATGATCGCCAGACGTGATGTCATTTCGATCCGGCTCATCGACAATTTGTCATCTTCCGGAAGCTGCATGACCATACCGAGGGCCCGGCCACGCGGAATAATAGTCGCCTTATGCACCGGATCGGCCTTTGGCACCTTGAGCGCAACGATGGCATGGCCAGCTTCATGCCAGGCCGTCAGTTCTTTTTCGTCCTGGCTCATCACCATAGACCGGCGCTCCGGCCCCATCAGGACTTTATCCTTGGCGTCTTCGAACTCTTGCATAGCCACAACACGCTTGCCGCGGCGCGCAGCGAGCAAAGCTGCCTCGTTCACAAGGTTAGCGAGATCTGCACCAGAAAAGCCGGGTGTGCCACGCGCGATAATCTTCGGATCCACGTTCTTCGCCAACGGCACGTTGCGCATATGCACTTTGAGGATCTTCTCACGACCGACCACATCAGGATTGCCAACCGTGACCTGACGGTCAAAACGGCCCGGGCGCAAAAGCGCGGGATCCAGAACGTCAGGACGGTTGGTCGCCGCAACGATGATGATCCCGTCATTGGCCTCAAAACCATCCATTTCGACCAGAAGCTGGTTCAAAGTCTGCTCACGCTCGTCGTTACCGCCGCCGAGCCCAGCGCCGCGCGAGCGGCCGACTGCGTCGATCTCGTCAATGAAGATGATACATGGCGCATTGCGCTTGGCTTGCTCAAACATGTCACGGACACGGCTCGCGCCGACGCCGACGAACATCTCAACAAAATCAGAACCTGAGATCGTGAAGAATGGCACGCCCGCTTCGCCCGCAATCGCTCGTGCAAGCAAGGTTTTACCGGTTCCTGGAGGCCCTACAAGGAGCGCGCCCTTCGGGATCTTACCGCCGAGGCGTTGGAACTTTGCCGGATCTTTCAGAAAATCGACAACCTCTTCGAGCTCTTCTTTTGCTTCGTCTACGCCCGCCACATCATCAAATGTGACACGGCCTTGCTTTTCGGTGAGCAGGCGCGCGCGAGATTTACCAAAACTCATCGCTCCGCGACCACCGCCACCTGCCTGCATCTGACGCATGAAGAAGAATAGGATCGCCACGATAAGTATGATCGGGAACAATCCCATAATCAGGTCCCCGAGATTGAACCCGGTGTCTGGATCATCCACCACGGACGGCACATCAAGCTCGATCATGCGCTCACGAAGCGCCCCGAGATCTTGGCTTTTCTGCGCGAAAATCCGTTCATTGCCCGTCGTCACCGCCGTGACTTTGGTCGGGGTGATGATCACCTCCTGCAGCTGTTTGTTCTCTGCAAGCTCATAGACTTCAGAAATATCGACTTTCTGGGCCCCCGCCTGAGATGGGTTGCTTTGCATTACAGCCAAGAGGCCTAAGAGGAGGACTGCGATCAGTCCCCAAACCGCGAGATTGCGCATATTCATTGATCGTTCCAGACGTTAGAAAGGTCACACACTGACAATATAGGGGAAGGATTTCATTAAAACGACTCAAAACCTGTCAATCTATGCCATAAGCTTCATCTATGAGTGGAAATCGAGCGCGGAAACGCGCTCTGGTTAAGGGATAATCGATGAAAGACGCCTTGAAAGTCTACGGCCCGCTGGCCGCTGTCATCCTTATTTTACTGATCATCACAATGCGCCTGGTTGCCCCGCCTCCCCCAATGGAGGTGCGATTTGCCGCCGGCGGGGCTGATGGTCAATATTACGCACTGGCACAGCAATATGCCGCAGCCCTCGAGACCCACGGCATTCGCGTCGATGTCCTGGAAACGGCGGGAACGGTGGAAAACTATGCGCTGCTGAAATCGGGCGAAGCCGATGTCGCATTGCTTCAAGGCGGTATTGCAACGGACGAAGATCGCGCCGCCGTGCAGTCGCTTGGCGGAGTTTTCGCGGAACCCGACTGGATATTTGTTCGTGCGGAGAGCGCGATTAACGATTTCGGCGATCTGAGCCAACAAAGTGTTGCAGCCGGCCCACAAGGGTCAGGAACCCGCGCGATGACAGAACGCTTGCAAGCCGAATGGGGGGGCAACTGGTCGGCCCTGTCGCCGCTTTCTGGCAGCGCCGCGGCTGATGCACTGCTGGCCGGACAGATCGATGCTGCCGTCTTCACTGCCTCGGTTGAAGCCGGATATATTCAACAATTATTGGGCGCTCCATCGGTGCGGCTGATTGGCGTAAGGCGCGCCAATGGCCTCTCGATGCGCGACGCCGCGCTAGCCCCGGTGACCCTGTACGAAGGTGTGGTGGATATGAATCGAAACATCCCCAATGCTGACACCTCGATGATTGCAGCGATTGCGCAATTGGGGGTCCGACTGGATCTACACCCCGCTTTGCAAGCGGTCCTGCTCGAAACAGCCGAACCTATTCACGCCGGCGGATCCATGATCACACGGGGAGGACGGTTTCCGGATGCCAATCGGACCGACTTGGAATTATCCTCCGAGGCGCGACGATACTACCGCAAGGGGCCGACCTTCCTGCGTCGCTATTTCTCGTTCGGGTGGGCGAATTTTCTTGAACGCGCTTGGGTGTTCTTGATCCCGCTAATGACCTTGATGATCCCGCTGGTCCAAATGGCCCCGCCTGTCTATCGTTGGCGTATCCGACGCAAGATCTATGTCTGGTACAATGATTTGCACGATCTCGAGCGCCGTGGTTTCGAAGCTCGGGATGATTCCGGGCGTCAGAAGGTGCTTTCAGAAATCCAGGCTTTGCAACATGAAGTGGGGCAGGTCGATGTGCCGGTTTCGTACAATGATGAACTCTATCATTTGCGCAGCCACATCAATTTTGTTGAAGCTCTCATCGCGCGGCAAGCGGCGAAATCCGCAGCATAGCCTAATCCATAAGTTTTCTTACGCTTTGAATTAAGCCTCCGTGATTGACGCGCAGATGCCGCAGAAGCATAGTTCCAAAAAAGAACTTAAGGAGGTCAGACCATGAAACCTGTATGTCTGGTGATTGGCGCGGGTGCCGGTATTGGCGGCACCGTTGGAACCAAGTTTGCGAGCGAGGGTTATCATGCTGTGCTTTGCCGCCGCACCGATAAGGACGGCCTGGACAGATTGGTTGCGGGCATAAAGTCCGCTGGCGGCGAAGCGACCGGACTTCTGCTCAATGCGCTCGATGAGAATTCAATCGAAGATGCGGTTACGCATGTCGAGGCGAATATCGGCCCGATCGAAGTCGTCATCTATAACCTTGGGGCGCAGATCGGCGACCGCCCTCTTGAAGACACAAGCTATAAGGCCTTTGAAATGGGCTGGCGTCTCGGAACTTTCGGCTTGTTCCGGCTCGCCAAGACTGTCTGCCCGCTAATGGAAGAGCGTGGCAGCGGTAAAATCATCGTCACGTCTGCGACAGCCGCGGTGCGCGGAAACAAGGGCCAGCACTCGCACGCCGCAGCCATGGGCGGACGGCGCATGCTATGCCAGACCTTAAACGCTCAATACGCGTCTAAGGGCATCCATGTGACTCATATTCTCGTTGATGGTGCCGTCGATGCGCCAGACACGCTTGGCAAAATGCTCGGGCCTGAAATGTTCAAGAAACTGCGTGAAACGCGAGGCGCGGAAGATGGCCTCCTGCTGCCTGCTGAGATGGCCGAGACCTATTACCATGTCGCTACGCAGCACCGCTCAGCTTGGACCCACGAACTCGATCTGCGCGCCTATTCCGATGTCGCCTGGTGGAACCATCCATAGGGCGTGGTCCGACTTTAACGGGCCGGACGAACGGCCTGTCAAATCTGACAATTGCTGCGCTTGGTCGTCTCGATACTCCTTGCCTTGAAAAGGAGGATCGTCATGCTTTCAAAATCTGTAATGACAGCCTGTCTCGC
>JAYZAM010000013.1:0-5755 GCA_036339715.1 Pseudomonadota bacterium
TCGTCGGTCTCGAGGCTTTCAAATGCGTCTTCGCCGGGTTGCGGCGGCAGCGTGCCGTCAGAGGCGGCGGCATCGATCAGCTCATCGGTGAGGACGAGGCTGGCTTTACTCATTTCGTGCACCTGCGCGACGAGTTCGCTCTCATCATCAAGCTCAATAGCAACACCGCTTTCGTCTTCACGCTGGATCACGCCCTGAAAGCGTCGGCGGCCTTGCAGTGGCATGGTCAATTCGATCTTTGCCAGATGCCCGACCCAGCGTCCGAAATCTCCGACACGGGTTAATGGACGGTCAATGCCGGGTGTCGACACTTCGAGGCGATAGGCTTCGCTGATCGGGTCTTCGGCTTCTAGAATGGGCGAGAGATTGCGAGAGAACGTTGCGCAATCCTCAACATCCGTCGCCGCGCCGCCGGCTTTCTCAATCATGATCTGCAAGAGCGGACGCTTGCCACCCATGATCCGGATGCGCACAATTTCCAGGCCCAGCTCGCTTGCGAGCGGGTCTGCCATGGCAAAGATGCGGTCTTCCTGAGGGCTGAGCGTGATCAAGAGTGTTTGGGCTTTCGGACAAAGAAAAGCGGCGGCCCCGTTCCCGGAACCGCCGCCGATATGTTTCGACTTGGGGCCTAGATAAGCCCATCTTGCCGATTTGTCTAGAGAAGCTTCAGGTCAACCGCAGAGGTCTTGCCCCGGCGTTCGTCATGATACAGCTCATATTCGATCGGTTGATCATCCTGCAGACCTTGCAATCCAGATTTTTCGACCGCTGAAATATGCACGAAAACATCGTTCCCGCCGTCGTCTGGGAGGATAAAACCAAATCCTTTTGTGGCGTTGAACCACTTTACTTTTCCAGTGGGCATAAAGGCCCCTTTCCGATTGTCCGCGCCGACCCTGCACCGTGCAGGAGGTCGCGAGGTCGATTACGGGGAGGTAGGGACTTCATTATCCGCCGGCCTGGCGGGGTCTTCTCAATTCAGACCGGCCGTATTCGATGTCGGGGAGCAGGCGCACACTAAGCGCTCTTGGTCAAGCAAAACCGAACTATCGAATTTGGAATACTATAGGCAGCACGACATTTGTCCGCTCTAGCGCACACGTCACCCCAACATCTGCCTCATTATCCGGCTTGTACCGCCATTTTCCCACCGTTCTCTTCGATTTTGCGTTAAAGAACTCGAGCGGGACCGAAGCCAGCACTTCAGGGTTGATGACTTGCCCCTGACGATCGAACTCAAAGCCTAAAATCACTGCCCCGAACCTGCCGCGGCGAGCGCCGCCCGCAGGGTACTTCATCTTGGGTCGCTGGATAAGTTCACCAGGGCAGTGCGGTAGTCCGCTCTCGCCCGCTGTTAGTCTAGCCTCTTCGTTGGCTTCGTCTAAGTCGAATCCGTAGCTCGCGAGGATCTCATCAATCTCTGTAGCCTTGGGATAACGCTCGCCCACGCTTTCGAAGTAGGCCTGCATCGCGTACACCCAAGCTGTTGCTTTCCAGCCCAGCGGATCGACCCAATCCGGCGGATTTTCTGAGTCGCCAGCCATAGATCTCGCAAAGCCTTCTACATGGGCCATTTCGATGATTGCACTCGATTCGAACTGATCATTGAACAGCGCAACCGCGGCCAGGAATTTCGCTTCAGCAAACTGTTTCGGTAAAATATCGGACACAGGCTCTAAATGCGTTGTCGCTAACAGCGCGCTGTCGCGCATTTTGCGATGGTTTCCTGCCATTGTGTCATTCATCATGACAATCAGGTGTGCATTGACCGTCTCTACGGTTGGCTCGCCTTTATAGGACTCCAGAGCATTCAATAAGCCAGCACGTGTCTTGTTTGTTTGATTTGCATCATAGGCCGCTTGCGCTTCAAGGATCGCCGAGATGTCGAGCGGCTCGTCTTGCGCGAGTGAGGCAGACGGTAAGATTGCAAAACAAACCAAAAGAAATGCCAAGAACCGCATTCTAATCTCCCACCTAGATTGTCAGTCTGCAGTAAAAAGACTCGCGCCGTCAATTATTGTTTTCTATTTGAAATGAAGTCGTAATAGACAGGCTCGATATCGCCGAGCCGTTTTTCCTGATAGCGCGTTTTGATATGATCTTCGGGGGCGGCTTGCCAGTCTTCCGCGCTTGTTGCGGTCCATTCGAAAGCCGGGTGAGCTAGAAACCTTTCCAAGGCCTCATCCGCATAGGAACGGACGTCGGTGGCAAAGCGCACGCGACCGCCCGGCTTCATGACACGCGCGAGATCATCTAGAAAATTCGGCTGAATGATGCGGCGCTTCTGATGGCGTGCTTTTGGCCAGGGATCCGGGAACAGAATAAAGGCGCGATCGATGCAAGCGGCGGTCAGTCCAGTGACAAGCTCGCGCGCATCTTCTGGCCAGACGCGAACATTCTGCAGTCCTGCATCATCGATCTGGCTCAGCAGTTTGGCGATGCCTTCGAAGAATACTTCGCTCGCGAGGATGCCGGCTTGAGGGTTTGCTTTCGCCTGACCGCTGACATGCTCGCCGCCGCCAAATCCAATTTCGAGCCATATTTCTTTGGCATTCGCGAACAGACCCTCCGGCGCGAGCGCCTCGCCCGGGTGGATCGGGACAGACACGATTGGCAACAGCTCATCCATCAACACTTTTTGGCGTCCCGATAGTGGGCGGCCGCCGCGACGGCCAAAGGTCTTCAGCGGGGCATTTGGATCAAAGGACTTTTGTTTGGTCATAGGCAAGATCGTGTTTGGACGCGTGTGCTGTGCAATAAATCAGTCTCGATCTCAATCTGATATGCCAGCGCGTGCGCTGCAATGGCGAGAAATTTTTTAGAAAAAGCTTGCCTGCGCTATCGCGCAGGTTCACAACCCGCGCCTTGGTTAAATGACGGGACAAACCGGTGACACAGACTCTCCCTCCTTCAGCGGAACAGGCGCCCCCCGCGGCCTTGCCGATGCCGCAATGGGAGCTCGTCGCCATGGTCGCCGCGCTGATGTCACTCAACGCGATGGCGATTGACATTATGCTGCCCGCGCTCAGCAATATTTCCGACTTTTATCGTCTGGAACGGGCCAACGATCAGCAGCTAGTCATTTTTGCTTATATTGCGGGATTTGGTGCGCCGCAGCTCATATTCGGGCCGATTTCGGATCGGTTTGGCCGAAAAGGCCTGCTCAGCATCTGCCTGATTGGCTATGCGATTGCGGGTATCGCCTGCATTATGACGAACTCATTCATGGCTCTGCTTTTAGCGCGGTTTATTCAAGGCATCTTCGCAAGCGGCGTTCGCGTGATAGCGGTCTCGATTGTTCGAGACCTTCTGGCCGGGCGGGCGATGGCGCGGATCATGTCGCTTGTCATGACCGTGTTTATGGTTGTTCCGATTTTGGCGCCGACGATTGGTGCAGGGGTTATGCTGATTGCGCCCTGGCAGTGGACATTCGGCGTACTTAGCCTTGCGGCGGTTTTGAACCTGTTTTGGATTCAGGTTCGTTTGCCGGAAACGCTCGACGAGGCCGACCGGCAACCGCTCAACGTGCAACAGACGGGGCGCGCCTATTGGCAGGTCCTGACCACGCGAATCACTTGCGGCTATATGTGTGCGAGCGGGGTGATCTTTGGCGCGCTCTTCGCCTTTGTGGCGGCGTCAGAGCAGATCTTTACGGATGTGTTCGGCCAGCATGAGACTTTTGCGCTTTGGTTTGCGGGTGTGGCGGCGGCGCTTGCCGGGGCGAACTTCCTGAATTCCCGGATCGTCGAGAAATATGGCATGCGTCGGATCAGTCATTCTGTGCTGATCCTGTTTATTGTCCTGGCACTGGCCAACGTGATCACGCTCAGCACAGTGGGCGAGAAGCTGTGGTTATTCTATCCCCTCTTTTGTCTGACCTTTGGGTGTTTCGGCATGCTGGGCGCGAACTTTACCGCCCTCGCGATGGAGCCACAGGGCAAGATTGCGGGCACGGCGAGCGCCGCCTACGGGTTTGCGTCAACGACGGTTGCGAGTTTCATTGGATACCTGGTCGCAGGACAATTTGACGGCACCGTCGCGCCGTTCATGTTGGGGTTTGTCGCGCTCGGTGTGAGTTCCCTGTCGATCATTTTCGTTACTGAGCGTTTTCGCCTGTTTCAATCGCGCTAGCCCCCTTGCGCTTCCGCCGCGATAGCGGCGCTAACTCGCGCCAAAGCAGATTGCAGGCAGGAAACATTATGGCTTTGAACACGCGCATCACCGAAATGCTGGAGATCGAAAAACCCATCATTCAGGCTGCAATGGGCTGGATTGCCCGCTCGCAACTTTCGTCTGCCTTTTCCAATGCAGGCGGTATGGGGATTATCGAAACCAGTTCTGGCGAATTAGATGCGGTGAGGGAAGAAATCCTCAAAATGCGGGACCTGACCAACAAACCTTTCGGTGTGAATGTCGCTCAGGCTTTCGTGCGCGACCCCGATATCGTTCAGTTTGTGATTGATCAGGGTATCAAATTTGTCACCACATCGGCGGGCAACCCCAAGAAGTATACAAGCCAGTTGAAAGAGGCGGGCCTCACCGTGTTCCATGTTGTGCCCAGCCTGAAAGCCGCGCTCGGGGCGATCGACGCGGGTGTAGACGGTTTGATTGTCGAAGGCGGCGAAGGCGGCGGCTTTAAAAACCCAAAAGACGTGGCTTCAATGGTTTTGATTCCGCAGGTCTGTGAGGCGGTAGATGTGCCGGTCGTGGCGGCTGGTGGTATCATGGACGGCGCCAGCATGGCGGCGGCGTTTTCGCTTGGCGCAGAGGGTGTCCTGATGGGGACGCGCATTCTGTCCAGCGCGGAAAGCCCGGTGCACGACAATTGGAAGCAAGCCATCGTCGACGCCGACGCGACCGATACCGTGTTTCTCAATCGCGATGGGCCTGGCCCCGCCTTGCGCGCGCTACGGACAGAGCGCACGAGCCGGATCGAGAAAGATGGCGTTGAGAATATTTTCGGCGAGTTTGCCGGAACCCAGGATGTCTATTTTGGCGGTGACTTGGAAGCAGGCATCGCTCTGACGGGTCAGGTGGCGGGCCGGATTAAAGGCGTTCGCCCGGTCGCGGATATTCTGAACGAGACCATGGACCAGTTTAACGCCACCGTCGCGCGCCTGAATAAGCTACAAAGGTAACAGCTTAGCTCTAGGCGTTTGACCCAGAAAATGATTAAACAGCGCAAAGTTCCACTAAAGGTGATTCAATGACCGCAAAAACCTACCTTCTCGGCGGCGCTGCCGCGTTCGCCCTCCTCCTGGCCGGCTGTGCGGCTGAACAAGCTTCTTCGGATGATGCGTCTGCAGATACAGCGGCCGCAGCAACAGATGCCAGCGATGCGACCAGCCCAGCTATGGACGAAGCGGCCCTTGCCGAAAATCCGCTCCTGCAGACCTGGGATACGCCCTATGGCGTACCGCCTTTCGCAGAAATCGAAGATGAGGATTATCTGCCAGCGATCGACGTTGCGATTGCTGAGCTCGAAGCAGAGATCGACGCGATCGCGAATAATCCTGAGCCAGCGACATTTGAAAATACGATTGTTGCCCTCGATCGGGCCGGTGGACTGCTGAGCCAGGTTGCGCTGACCTTCTCCAACATCACCAACACAGACACCAATGACACATTGGCCGATCTGGAGACGCAGATCTGGCCGAAAGTGACTGCGGTCAACAATGCGATCAGCTTCAATGAAACGCTGTTCGAGCGGGTTAAGGCGGTCAAGGATGCGGCCCCGACGCTGGACCTGGATGAG
>JAYZAM010000014.1:0-5235 GCA_036339715.1 Pseudomonadota bacterium
AATGGGGGAGAGACTGCTATTTTATGCGAAGGCGACGTGATGTGGGCGTTCGAACCAACAAAATCTGTCAACCAATCGCTCCTTCCACTCACGGAAAGACTTGATCAAACAATTCGGCGCGCGCTAAGGGGCTTCGATGACTGATCAAATGCCCGACCGCCTCTCCGTGAACCCAAATAGCCCGTACTATGACGAACAGCTTTTGCTGCGCGGCGTTGGTATTCGGTTCAATGGCGAGGTCAAAAACAATATTGAAGAATATTGCATTTCAGAAGGCTGGGTGAAGGTTGCCGCTGGAAAAGCCGTGGATCGCAAAGGCAATCCACTGACTTTAAAGCTCAAAGGCACCGTCGAAGCCTGGATGGAAGACCAGGGCGACGCCGAATAGCGCCCTACTCCGCAGCGATCGCAGAATAGACCGCCTCGCTTGAGACCTCTCGCAATTCGAGCGGCCCGTTCGGATTGTTCTGGCTGAAAATCTGGACCATTCCGATGAAGTGAAGATCGTTGACAGGATCAACCCAGAACCATGTGCTGGCAGCACCGCTCCAGAAGAATGAGCCGTTTTCGATCAGCGTCGGCACAGCCGCCTTATCCTCAATCGTCCCAACCGTGAGGCCCATACCAAGTCCGGGATAAGTCTCACCGAGGTTCATCCCCGCCAGAGACAAAAATGCGCCCTCTGGCAAGACATCTGTGGTCATGAGTTCAAGGGTTTCCGGTTTGAGAATCTGAACGCCGTCCAAAGTGCCTCCGCGCACCAGCATTTCGGCAAACTGACTGTAATCATCCATTGTGGACACAAGCCCGCCGCCGCCGGACTCAAAATTGATGGTTTCTTTCTTGAACATCACACCCGGGAATGGGATCGGAACCAACGCACCTGTTTCAGGGTCGAAGCCATACACTTCGCTGAGCCGGTCATATTCCGCTTCAGGCACATAGAAGCCGGTATCCAACATGCCCAAAGGTTCAAACATCCGTGTCTGTAGGAACTCGCCAAAGGTCTGGCCGGACAATTTCTCGATCAAATAGCCCTGAATATCCATGCCGACGCTGTAGAACCAATGCTCTCCAGGCTGGAACAGGAGCGGGATCGTCGCGGTGCGATCGATAAAAGTCTGAAGATCAGGCGATTCAAGAACTTTCAGGTCACGAAACGCGGTGTTCGCAGGATCCGCGCCGCCAAGCCCGTAAGCAAATCCGGATGTATGAGACATCACTTCGCGAATGGTCGGCGCACGTTCCATGTCCACCAAGATCGCGGTTCCATCTTCATTCATACCCGCGAACACTTGCAGGTTTTCAAATTCTGGGATGTGCTTTGTGATCGGATCATCGAGATCGAATTTACCTTCTTCCCAGAGCATCATCATGGCGACACCCGTGACGGGTTTGGTCATCGAATAGATCCGATAGATCGTGTCATCTTCACCGGGCGTTTGGCTCTCAAGGCCGCGTATCCCGGTTTTGAAATCGCTGATCACGGCACCCTTATGGGTGAGACGCGTGTGAATGCCATAGACACGTCCCTGCGCTACATAGTCCGCCATTGCCTGCTCAAGTGCTGCGATACCGGTTTCGGTAAAGGCGAGCGTCGGCGTCTCCATGGGCGCTTCCGGCGCGGCTTGGGTCAGCGCGTCTTCTTCGACCACCGGAGACGGTGCATCGGCAATGACGGGCTCCGTCTCGGGCGCGACCGTCGCGCAGGCTGAGAGGACAGCCGCGCAAACGCTCGTCAGGACAAGGCGTGAAACAGTAAACTTCGAAGTAAATAGACGGGTCATCGCGTCCTCCAAATCATTCCCAATGGACCCTTGCGGCAGGCTGCACCGCATCGCAAGACCTTCCGTCGCGAGGACGCAGAATTGTGATCAATTGTGCAAAACGGCCATATTATCGATCAACCGAGTTGCTCCCATCCAAGCCGCTGCAAGCACGCGTCCTTCTCGCCCCGAGGGCAGTGTTGTTTCAGTTAGGTCTTCAAGGCTCATCGGATCTACCGCACTAACATAATCGAGTTTTTCGAAACCTGCCTTTTGGATGCGCGCGCGGGCTTCCGCTAGCGCGTGCTGGATAGGTGCGCCAATCGCAATTCGACACCGTGCACGATGCAGCGATGCGCTGATCACATTGGCACGGCTGCGTTCGGTTTCGGACAAATACGTGTTGCGCGACGATTGCGCGAGACCATCTGAATCGCGAACGGTCTCACCCCCGATAATTTCAATCGGAAATCCAAGATCGCGCGTCATGCGACGAATGATTTGCAATTGCTGATAATCTTTCTCTCCAAACACCGCCAAGTCGGGCAGCACATGGATGAATAGACGCGCCACGACGGTTGCGACGCCATAGAAAAAGTGCGGTCGGTAGATGCCATCGAGCAGATCGGACATGCCCTCGACCCCGACATTTGTCTTGGATCCCTCCGGATACATCTCCGCCACATTCGGTAGGTAGACGATATCCGTGTCGACCTCCGCCAGGCGCGCAATATCGGCCTCTTCCGTGCGGGGATAGGAATCCAGATCTTCGCCTGGCGCAAACTGAGTGGGATTCACGAAGATGCTGACAACCGTTACATCACTCTTCGAGCGGGCGGTCCGAACCAGCGAAACGTGTCCATCATGCAACGCGCCCATGGTCGGAACAAAGCCGATTGTACGCCCGGCACGCCGGTGATCAGACAGGGCCTCACGCAAGGCTTGCAGCGTTCGAACGCGAATCGGCATTTTCTTCATTACATTCGCTCCATAAGGGAATTCGTAAACGACCCGTTAACCATTTGCGGCGATTTTTTAAGACATGAGAAAGCGCATCCTTCCCCGCCTCCGCACGCTGCTTAGCGCCGCCTTCGCAACCCTCTACACAAGGCAGTCCCGGCCCGCCATGCCGAAATTCAGCCTTGAACCGAAGCGGAACGCGATCGATGCGATGGAAGATGCCTGGCTGTTTGCGTCTGACGAAGAGCTGAATGCGGTCCGCGTGGAGCTTTCAAGCCGTATGGACTCAATCGCTGAGAGTTTTTCTGGCTTGCGTGAAACGTTGGCGCTTATTCATGGCGAAACGCCATTCCCAATCGAAGCGACCACGCGTACGCCATGCGCCATCGTTCATCATGATGATGCCCTGTTTGACGGCGAATTGGATGCGCCCGTTATTCCAGCGCAGGAAGAAATCAGCGGTGGCGAAGGGGTTTTTCTCTTCGACGACACACCGAGCTTCGAAGACGAAGCAACGGCGCATCAACACGCCGCATGACCTATTAACGGAGAGAGCCAACGGCCATGGCCGACGGATACGGACATATTCGCGACACAGCGGACACGCTAACGCTTTCGACCCCGGCACAAAAACAGTGCCGGGTTGTCGTTGTTGGCAACGAAAAAGGCGGCGCCGGCAAGTCGACCGTATCGATTCATCTCGCCATCGCCCTGATGCGGATGGGTAGCAAAGTCGGCGTCATTGACCTCGACGTGCGACAGCGCACGCTCACGCGATATCTGGAAAACCGGATGCGTTGGATGCAATCCACTGGGGCGAAGCTGCCCATGCCCGAAATCATTCGGGTCGATGCCAGCGTGGAGCGCGATCTCGATATTGCGGAAAAAGAGGAAACAGAGCGGTTTCACACCTCGCTTGAACGCCTCCAAGCGGTTTGCGACGTTGTTATCGTCGACGCTCCCGGCGGCGACACATACCTGTCTCGAATTGCCCATATGGCCGCCGACACATTGATCACACCGCTCAATGATTCATTCGTTGATTTCGACTTGCTGGGCGATGTGAACCCACAAACCCTCGAAGTTCTGCGCCCAAGCTTTTACTCTGAAATGGTTTGGCAATGCCGCAAAAATAAGGCTCGGACATCACGCCAACCCATCGACTGGATCGTGATGCGAAATCGCGTCTCGCCGCTCGAGGCGCGTAACAAACAAAAAGTCGGAGAAGCCCTGTCCAATCTATCGAAGCGGATTGGGTTTCGCCTCGCGCCCGGCCTGTCTGAACGGGTAATCTATAGAGAACTGTTCCCTGCCGGTCTGACTCTGCTCGATCTGACAGAGAGTGGCTCGAACGTGTCGTTTACAATGAGCCATGTGGCCGCCCGCCAGGAACTCCGAGACCTTGTCATCTTGCTCCAGATCCCGGAGCTTGCTGGTATCGAGATCGCGTTTTAGCGGCCACCAACCGAGCCGCACCCCAGCGCGCGCCTCGGTATTGCCGTGTGACGGATCGCTGCCAATCGCAAAATTCGCCGGATCAGCTTCAGTCAGGTCGCAAGGGTAAATCGAATTGGGATCTAGAATATGATTTCAATCGAAGGTCTCCGTCGCCCCGAGAGCCGGCGCTTTGGAGTTTTGACCGCAAGCTTGCACATATGCGCCTGGACAAAAAGTGTAGCCGAGAACGAGTAAGGCAGCGGCCCCACGCGGGAGGTGAGGATTCATGATGTGGCTCCAACGCAGTGTGGGTCTGCGCCGCCAAACCACTTAGGCGTGTATTGCACATCCCCGAGCCCCGCGTGAAGCACGATATTTAGGGAGACCCGCCCTCGTTATTATCTAGGAATTTCGAGTTAGTGATCTCAGTATCTCATTTTGGAAGATACTTTGTTTACCATAACGCCAGGGCGGGCGGCCATTCACGCGGTGCTAGAAAACATATGGGCCGGCAAAACACTTCAGATTTGCCGGCCCATATGTTTTCTTTGTCTTGAGGTTCGAACCTAATATCGAAACGTCGTTGGCGCAGCTTCGTCACGATTCAGCTTCGTAAACCAATCATAGAGTGGGTCCCGTCCTCTCACTTCTTCGCTATGCGCGGGCGCGATAAAAGCCCGCTCATTCAGCAAGGCGCCGGGCGGCATTCCAAACGCCGTCTTCACCGCCCGATTGAAGTTCGCGTTTGAAGAGAAGCCCCACTTTTCTGAGACCCGGGTCAAACGTCCGCGGCGCGTGCCCCCCCTCCGCAAGATCCCAAATGGCCGAGTGCAATCGACGATCCTGAATGAAACGACGCACACCGCCATCATCCTCAAACATTCTGTAGAGTGTAGCCCGAGACAGATTAAACAGATTGCAGATCTGAGCAGGCAGCAGCGTCTGATCGCCCAGATGCGATTCGATATACTTTCGGATTAGATCATTACGGGCACGCCACCAGCCTGCACGTTCAGATGTGGGGTGACGATTATAACCGATCACAGAGCTCGTCGCGTGCAGGAAAGTGTCG
>JAYZAM010000015.1:0-10611 GCA_036339715.1 Pseudomonadota bacterium
TGGACATGTTCGAAGGAATTTCGATTGAACAGCTGGCGCTAAAGGCGCGGGCGCTTGGCGATCTCTGCACCGGGTGGGGTGACCGCCTCGGGCTTGAGAGCATTTCCCCAGGCCTTGGCGCCCCGCGCGGGGGTCATGTGAGTTTGCTGCATGAAGAGGGCTATGCAATTGTGCAGGCTCTGATTGAGCAAAATATTATTCCCGATTTCAGAGCCCCCGACGCTATGCGATTTGGCTTCTCGCCGCTTTATGTGACCTTCACCCAGGTCTGGGATGCGATGGAAACCTTGCGGGACATCTTGCAATCGCGGGCTTGGGATCAGCCCAAGTTCAAAGTCAAAGCGACCGTGACCTAGCTGCGCAGGACAGGAGCGCTCAGGCCGCGCGCTCCGGTTTTGCGCAAAGCATCCCGTTTAAACCGAAACAGTTCGGCTGGACGACCACCTGTTCCGCTCTCCATTTCACCAGTGCCTTCGACAAGACCTGTGCGGTCGAGAGCACGGCGGAAATTCTGTTTATGCAGAGACTGACCCAAGATCGCTTCAACCGTGCTTTGCAGCGCTGTGAGCGTGAAACGATCCGGCATCAGTTCAAATGCAACGGGCCGATAGCGAATTTTCGACCGAAGACGGCTAATCGCCGTCGCAAGAATGCGCCGGTGATCGGACGCCATGGCTTCTCCGAGCTGAACATCAGGTAGAGGCAATCCTTGGTCCCGAGCGCATTCAGAAACAAGACCGGCTTCGTAGAGCAGCTCATAGCGTTCCAATACGGCCTCGTCTGGCCAGTCATTTCCGTTTAGCCCGAAGGCACTTTCAGCGCGTGACATGCGATCGGGGTTTCCCGCAGCCCAAGTCGCGAGTTTCGGCGCGATCAAATCTTTGAGGATAGCGGGCGTGCCTGTGCGATGATCTTCCCACGGGAAGTGCCGATACCAGCCGAGCCATTTCGCTTCAAAGGCTTCTGGCAGGCGCTCGGCTTCCGGCGTGAGCGCGAGATATCCGACGCTGACCACGCGCGCATCTCGCGGCGCGTCCAACAAAGTCGCCTCAGGGCTTTCTCGATCGCGATCGCCGAACGTGTAGAGTTGTTCGACATAGCCGAGCTGAAAACCAGTTTGCTCTTTCACCCAGCCACGCAAGGCGAGTTCAAATGTGCGGTGTTGAACTGGATCGAACGCGCCGAAGGGGAGCGCCGACAAATCGCCGTCTCGTTTCGTCGCCAGGACGCGCGGTTTTTCACCGTCAAAGGCAACAATCACGACTGATAGGCCAATAATCAGGCTCATACAGGCACCGTGATGTCTGCGAGCAGCGCTTCGGTTCGGGCAACAAAATCAGCCTGCGCCTGTTCAGCCGGTTGCGGGGAAAGCGTCAGCGAGATCCCGCGCGGCGGGTGTCCGAAAAAGCGATCGGATTCGATTTCGGAAAACCCGGCAAGCTGCGTGGCTTCGAACCAGGCGCAGATATTGTCCGCTTTCTTGATCAGACGCTTTAGGCTAGCGGGAGTTTCGGCGGGCAGGCCGAACCGGGCATGGATCGCAAAGGCCAATCGCGATTCGATGTCTTTGTAGCCATCACCCAGAACAGCCTTGAAAGGCGAGATCATATCGCCAATCACATATTCCGGTGCATCGTGCAGCAATGCGAGGAGCCGCGAACGGGGATCGAGCCTCGGTTCCAGCTGCACACAGAGCGCTTCAACAATGACGCTGTGCTGCGCGACGGAAAATGCATGCGCGCCCTCTGTCTGTCCGTTCCACCGAGCGACACGTGCCAGACCATGCGCGATATCCTCGACCTCAACATCCACTGGAGACGGGTCGAGCAAATCCAGACGCCGCCCGGACAGCATGCGCTGCCAAACGCGGGCGGGTGGCTTTCGTGAAGGCTTTCTAGACGTCATTCGATCTCTGATTGCGCAAATTGGCTCAGGCGTAAAGAAATTGGGCGATTTTGATTACGAATTGCCACAGAGAGGCCGATTTTGACTCAGCTCTCGTTAAGACGTGGACGTCATATTGGACCCATCGACGGCGCAAGACCGAGGCATGGTGATGTTAGAATCAATGGTGAATTGGGCTGGGCAACCGAGCACAGCCTGGTGGGTGCTCTCCGGGGCCGCTCTTATTATTTTGGTACAATCGGTTCGCGCCAGCGCGGATGTCTTCTGGGCCGATATGCTCGAGGAAGACGAGTAGAGCTGCTCTATTGGGTGGGCGTCTCGTCCTGGGCTTCAAACGTTTCGTTCAGGTAGGCGGCAATTCGGACACCGGCCATTTTTAGACGTTGCCGATACGTGTCGCGGTGGGCGTAAACGTAGTCCCAGCGCAAATCCCGGTCCTCCGGGTAAATCGTGTCGCGAATAAGCGCGCTTTCATTGATCCAGATCGCAGGGTCCGTATCGGACCATTCCTGCACGTTTTCAGGCGATATGGTGCGTCCGAGCCAATCGGTCATTTCGGTAAAGCTTAGCTGCTCATGATCAATGAGATCAGAGTCCCAGACGCCATGCAGGTTCGTCATTTTGTCGAAAAAGGTCACGGTGAATGTATTTCCACCGCGATCCAGACCGTTCCCCGCATGCAGAGGCTGATGCAGATCGCCGATAATATGGACGGTAAACCGAAGCGCCAATGCTTTGTCTTCCATGGACGCGGTTTCGCTCCTTAGCGTTTCTCGGAACGAGGCGAGCGCCGTCGCTGCATCACCCCATTCCGGAAGATCAACATTCGGATATGTCTCACCCTCAGGCACGGTGACATAGTGCCAGGGATTGGCGGTTCTGCGCCAATAATCATTGGGGTTGGAGCGCATGAAATCAGGCCAGGTCGATGCCTCTGCGAGATCCTCGACTCCGAGGATTTGTTCAATGCGCTCTTTTGCGGGCTCGGAAAGATAGGTTTCTGCGATTTCACCGGTTACCCGGTGCCCGGTTTTTCCCCATCCATAGGCTGGAAGCGATAGCAAATAAGCGCCCGCGAGGGCGATGATGAACGTACGAAGCATTTTTGTCCCCGAACAACTTCTTGGGTCGTTTTCGACCTCAAGTTGACATCAGAATTTCTCTCCCGGCCCTAAACCAGCCCGGGTTGGGAGTAAACAGATCACGCGGTGTTATCGTCCGATGCGGGGTGTCACCTTAACTGAAAGAGGGTGTCTAAAACACGTCTGGAAGGTGCGCCGGCAAAATAAACGCAGCCTATGTCATCTCGATTGGGTCGAGCGGACACTTATTCTACAAGATGGATTATTCTGCACGCGGGAGCGATAGAGTGTATGGCGGATGGAACAGACCCGCACAGCGAAGCCGAAGCGCTGGAAAAGCTGCATCCGGACGCTTGGCGCTGGGCGATGCATCTCGTTCATGGCGATCGCGAGTTCGCCCAGGATGTTCTTCACGATGCTTATCTCTTAATTCTCGACCGCCGCGCCAAGTGGCGCGGAACATCCACGTTCAAAACTTTTGTCTTCGGCGTCATTCGCATGACAGCGCGCGGGCAGCGGCGCAAGCGCGCCTTGATGTCGTTTCGGTTTCCACGCTGGCAGAACGAAGATGTACCGGCCCGTGGACACCCCGACCCCATTCTACAAGGCACGCTCAACGCCATGGCGGAACTGCCGAAGCGACAGGCCGAAATTGCCGAACTCGTCTTCGCTCAGGATCTGACATTGGAGGAAGCTGCAAGCGTTATGGGCGTGAGTCTCGGGAGTGCGCGGACCCACTATGCGCGGGCGAAGGTGAGATTACGCGAGCTGCTGAATGTCGAGGTGAGCCATGACTGATCAGACTCTGAGATCTCAGCTGACACGCGCCAGCGAAACGAGGGCTGGTGTGACGCCAAGCATGCGGCAAGTGCTGACACGCCCCGCGCCGCGTCGTTCGCTTATCTGGCCAGGTGCCATCGCACTGGCGGCAACCGGAGTGCTCGCGCTCATTGTTATCCAGAACCTGCCCGGACGCGAGGCGTATCAACCAACCTCGAAGATCGAGCCTGACTTGTACGTCTTAGCTGAAGAGACCGAGAGATCGGATTGGCTGACGCGCAGCCGATCTAATTCGCCGAACCAGATTTCGCGCAGCGACTGGCTGCTCACGGGCGCCCAAGCCTCTATGCAAAGCTATTCAAGCGATCAACTGATGCCGGACGATCGTCGCGTCTCGGGTGCTTATGTTCTGGTCGATGCGACCGGCAAACCGCTCACGGATCCTAACAAGCCAAACATTATCTACGTCATTGAAAGGACGACCCCATGACCTCTGTAAAACTCGTGCTTGCGGCCCTTGCGACAACCGCAATGACACTGCCATTCGCCAATGCCCAGAACGCTGCTCCCGAAGTTGAGCTCCTAGATGGTTCAAAAGGGCTTCAGGAATTCGTGCTCAAACCGCGAGGTACTTTAGACGGAACCTTCATTCACGCCGATAAGTTTGCCGCCCGGTTGGATGGGCCGGGGCTGCATTCGATCAACTTCTTTTCGAACGATCTTCACAGCGCAGAGTATGTGCTTCGCAAAGCTGAGGAGATCGACCTGACCGCTGCGCAGCGCCGTCAGATCATCGATATTGAAGCAGAAAGTCAGGCCCGGCTGACGCGTCAGCGCCTCGAGAATGAAGGCAGCGATAACCGTCTGGATGCTTTGCTAGAAGAGCACCCGATTGATCTTGACGCCGCCCTCGCCGAACTCGACCGCCTATTACAGACAGAGCGTGGCCCCAAGCGCGAGCAACTGGCGACCTTGATTTCGGTTCGAAACGTTCTGAGTGAAGAGCAGGTTGAAAAGCTCGCCGCTCTGCGTGAGCCTCTGCGGATTCAGTTTTTGGAGCGCGCCGCCTTTATCGGGGACACGGAGCTGAAAGGCGAAGAATAGATCGTCGCTAGGCCGCGATGCGCTCTCCAATCGTTGTGCGATGGAGTAGTCGCTCGTGGCCGGCATAACCGCCGGTCGCCATATGCACGACAGAGCGATTGTCCCACATGACCAGCATGTCTTTTTGCCAGGCATGTCGATACTGAAATTCGGGGCGGGTCTGCCATTGATACAGTTCAATCAGTAGCTCGCGTGAAGCCTCAGGGGACATGCCTTCAAAGCCAGTAATGTAAGCGACTGAGCTGAAGATCGCTTCTTTACCAGTCTCGGGATGCTTGCGGATCAAGTCATGCGTATGCGTCGCCAGCGCCGTGTCGGAGGGGCGGATATCCATGCTGCGATCGCCTGGATCATTATCGCCATAGAGGCCCGCCTTGCTGTAACCGAGCGCGGCAGAATGAATGGCGCGCTTGCCTTCAACTTTGGCCCGCAAGTCCTCCGGCATGTCTTGCCAGGCTTTTTGCTGGTTCGCGAAGAGCGTGTCGCCGCCGACCGGCGGAATGGTGATCCCGAACAGGCAAGTGCCTGCGGGCGGCGTTTCCTGAAAGCTCCAGTCCGAATGCCAGGTTTCGGCAAAAATCGGTGCGGTCTCATCGGCCTTGCGTTTGACTGCAATGATATGATCGCGGCCTTCAATCGGGGCGATATAAGGATCATGCCCAAACGGTCCGAAATAGAGCGTGAAGCGCTCAAGATCATCGTCGCTCATCGCTTGATCGGGAAAGGACAGAACCAGATGCTCAAGCCAGGCCGCGCGGAGGGCGGCGATGGTCGCCTCATCTAGAGGTTTGGTCAGATCAAGACCGGTGATGGTCGCGCCGCAGGCTTGCCCGCTGGGCTCAATATGCAGACCCATAATTTCCTCCCGATTATTCTTTTCGGAAGATAACAGCAAAAACAGGTGCTGATGCCAAGGTCGAAGCGGACGTCACCTAGGAGACCGCGCGAGCGCCCATTTTGCCGCCCACTTCGAAACGATCTCGAGTCGGCCGGAACTGTCCCATTTGGCGTGGGTGCTGTGACCGCATCCGAATCAGTTTCTGAATCCGCGTTTGCTGATCTGAACACGCTCTTCTGATTGGGCAGGAAAGGCGCGATATACAGGCCGGCAACCGACATCGGATAATCCGGGGCGGTACCGATCCCGATATTATCGTGTGGGCGTTCGCCTTTCACTTTGTGGAAGGTGCCAAAGACGATGTCCCAGACGATGAACTCGCCACCATAATTGGAATCCCCGACGCCTTTGTCTGGATAATGATGATAGCGATGATTGTCGCCAATCGAGAAAATATACTCCCACCAGCCGAGATTCAGATCGATATTGGAGTGCTGGAAAATTCCGATGCTGAGCTGCATGATCAGCGCGATCATGGCAATTTCCGCAGATGGCTGCACCAGGGCGAGCGGGATGGCGTAGAAGATGGCCTGGCTCAGAATTTCCAGCGGATGCGCCCGAATGCCGTTCAGCCAATACAGGCGTTCGACCGAATGATGGGCCGCGTGAATCCGCCACAAGAAGGGGATTTCGTGCAGAGCCCGGTGAAACCAGTACCGGAAGAAATCCTTGATCAGGATGAACACGCCGACCTGCAGCACGGGATGCCAGTCATCGGGCCAATATTCGTGGCCATACGGCTCGAGCACCTGGACCGTGCCATAGATAAAGAGCGCACTCACTAGCAGGTTGGAGATGCCGCTCCAGAAAGCGCCAGAGAAATACATGATGATGTCGACAGACGTATCGTTCCCGCCTTCCAGCCATTTTCGGCTGTACGGCATCAATCGTTCAAACGGCGCGCAATAAAGTCCGAAAATTACCGGCAGGAGCACGAACCCCAGCAAAGAGAGGTTGGTAATGCCATTCTCGACCATGGCTGATGCAATCAGAAAAGACCCGACCAGAGTGAAGGGAAGCAAGGTGTGGGAAATCACCTTCCGAAGCGTCGTGCCTTCCAGCTTATAAGATAGAGCATCCAGATGACGCATCGCCCACCGGGTCGGTTTGACGAGCACCCAATGCAGGATCAGTTCGAGCAGTTGGAGGGGCGCGCCGAGCCAGGTTTCCAGAAATCTCCCAATCCGCGCCTGACGCGGGATTCTGCGATTTCCGCCGATACCATTGTCACTCATGTTCATTTCTAGCCGCTTCCGATCCGATTAATTGAACGTGTTCATTTAATCGGATTTGGGATTGTGTCAAGCCGAATAGTTGGATGGAGTCGAACCTGCGGAAGCGCTCTGCGTTTTTGCGACGAGGCCCCTAAAAACAAAAACCCGATGCCGAAGCACCGGGTTTCAAGTTTATTCGGGGAAAGAAGGGTTTAGGCGGCAACCGCTTCCTTCTTGGGTTTAGGATCGCGAAGCACATAGCCGCGGCCCCAGACCGTTTCGATATAGTGTTCGCCGCCAGTCGCCTGTTGCAGCTTTTTGCGCAGCTTACAGATGAAGACGTCGATAATTTTAAGCTCAAGCTCGTCCATTCCGCCATAAAGGTGGTTGAGGAACATTTCTTTGGTGAGCGTCGTGCCTTTGCGCAGGCTGAGCAGCTCAAACATTTGGTATTCTTTGCCAGTGAGGTGGACGCGCTCTTCGTCGACTTCGACGGTCTTGGCATCCAGGTTCACCAGGATCTCGCCGGTGCGGATGACGCTCTCTGCGTGACCTTTAGAGCGACGGACAATCGCTGTGATACGGGCAATAAGCTCGTCTTTGTTGAATGGCTTGGTGAGGTAATCGTCGGCGCCGTAGCCGAGCGTTTTCACTTTCGCTTCAATGTCTGGGTTACCAGACAGGATCAGAACCGGTGTGTTCACGCGCGCCATCCGCAGCTGCTTGAGCACATCATATCCAGAAATATCTGGCAGAGACAGGTCGAGGATGATGATGTCATACTCGTAGACTTTGCCAAGATCGACACCCTCTTCACCGAGATCTGTCGTGTAGATGTTAAAGCCGGCGGCTTTCAGCATCAGTTCGATACTACGGGCAACCGCATTATCATCTTCAATTAGTAAGACTCGCATTTTCAACTCCCCGAATCAGTCTATTCGCATTCCTAGCGTGATCGTTAACCATTGTGAATCTAGGTAATGAAAGTAACCGAAGATTTAACAATCGGATTCGAAACGACCTTTTTGTTAGTACCTCTTAAGAATGAAGGTCTTGCCCACTGCGCCCAAGAAGCGTGTGAGCAATGGCGATAACGTCCTGTATGGGTTGAGAGGACGAATTGGTTGAAATTAACGTTCGCTGGCTGCGAATGGCTTCGCGGACTGCGTCGTCGCGCATCACTGTGCCGGCAAGATGTGGGCGGAAGCCCAGGAAAGTCTGGCAGGCCTGTGCAACGGCTGAATATGTGTTTTGACCTGCTGAGCGGGTTTCACACTGATTGATCGCGACGGTCTGCTCAACATTCGGGGCGTAGCCCTTAAGCACTTTGATGAAGGCATAGGCATCCGTCATCGAGGTTGGCTCATCCGTGATTACCATCAAAACTTTGTCTGCGGCCCGCGCCAGGCGCATGCAATTGGCTTCAATCCCAGCCCCGAGATCGAGAATGACCTGATCATATTGCAGGGCCAGGGCAGAGAGACCCGCCGCAAGCCGGGCAACTTCTTCAGATGAGAGTTCGGCCAGAGCGCCAGACCCGGAGCGGCCGGGCAGGACATCAAATCCGCCATTCGCTGAGCCGCCATCAACAGGTGTCACAGCGTCTTCGAGTTCGACCCAGCCCGCAATAACGGCGGCGAGATCTGTTTCAGGCGCAATCCCGAGCTGGACATCAACATTCGCAAGCCCGAGATCACCATCGACCAAAAGCGTGCGACGGCCGGCTTGCGCCATTGCGCTGGCCAGCGTGATCGACATGAATGTTTTTCCGACCCCGCCTTTGCCAGATCCAACTGCGATGATGGAGGCCGGTTCAACGCGCCGCGGTGGGCGCTGGGTCGGTCGTTCTTGAGACTTAGGAAGTAGGAAGCTCATTATGCGGCTCCTTTCAGTGCGACATGGGCCGGTGCGTCTTCTGTCAGCAACTGGGCCAGTCTTGATGGGGTCGCAGGCACGAGGCCGCCGCCAATGAATGGCGTTATGGCGAGGTGCGAGAAAGCGATCTTAGCAGATATAAGGGCCGACACGATCCCGCCTCTCCGGCGGGTCACATCGAGTTTGGTCACGATAGCTCTCCGAACTCCACATCGGGCAAAGGCTCTTGCGGCCTCATTCAAGTCTTCAGGATGCCCCTCGGCGCTGATCACCAGCACCGGCTCGGCATCAATAACGGCCAGCAGGTCCTGCAGGCTCGCCATGTCTTCCTGATCGAACGGGATGATGGCCGGCATGTCGATAATGCAGCGCTTGCCTTCGTCTTCGATCGTTTTCAGCAATTTGAACAGATCTTCCGGGTTCGTCACGGAGCGGATTTGATTCTGTTCTTTTTCCAGATAGGCCGCGAGTTGGGCGCCTCCTGCGGTTAAATCCAAGTCTGCGGCAACCGGTAAGACTTCTGCTTTCGCAACCGCAGCGCGGCGTGTCAGTTTCGCGGCTGTCGCTGTGCGGCCATGTCCGGGGGAGCCGACCAGTACAATGTTTCTATGTGGTGCTGGCGGAATAGGGTCACAGGTGATTGTATGTTCGAGACCTGCCGCCAGGGCCGTCCCGGGTTCCGTGCCATCGAACCCGCCATTCGAGATACCAGCGTCGGCAATCCGTTCAGCAAATCGCTCAGGCGTGCCATGCCAGAGCAGGGAGTCGCGAACGCGATTACGGACCGGGCTTTCAACCAGTCTTGGTGGAGGCGCTGCTCCGAGCCGGGTTAAGATGCGCGACTCACTCGGGACCATGCCGCCGCCAAGTTTGTCGGTCGCGGCTCTGACCTCGACCCCTCCAGGGACTTCGCGTTCGGACAAGATGATCGCCTCATCGCCCATCTCCGCGAAGATCATTGCCTTTGCAGCCTCCAGGGACTCTGCGGCAAACATCTTCATACGCATTCAGCACACTCCACTCTAGCCACACGAGTGTTGGGACGAAATGGTTAACAGAATCTGTTGATTTGTTAGTTTTTCACAGTTTTCATGAAAATGTGGACAAGCGCGAATGGCGGTGTGGCACGTCACGCGCCGCTCGAGTTCGAATAGTGAAGCTCTTTCTACGGAAATTGACTATTCGCCCGTTGGCGGCAGACTAACCCGCATGACGGACTCAAAGACTGCCCCGGACTGGCTGGCCAAGGACTGCCTTGATGTTGGCGTGTTCACCAATCGCCTCGATGAGATGTTGGCGTTCTGGCAGGACACGGTCGGTTTGACGTTCGATCATATGCTGCCTCTGGGGGGCGGCGTGCGCCAGCACCGACATGATTTTGAGACGGCCATCCTGAAGCTCAACCACACGCGCGCTGAACTCTCGCCGCGGTCCCTTGGAGGCTATCGCCGACTGATAATCGGCAAAGCAGGATTGGCCGAGCCCGTGGATCTGATCGATCCGGATGGCAATCCTGTGCGATTGGTCCCGAAAGGGCAGGGTGGCCTCGACCATTGGGCCATCGAAGTCGCGACCGCCTCAAAGGACCGGTTCTTCTATCATTATGAGACCTGTTTGGGCCTGCCGCGGGATCTGCAATATCCAATCGCTGTGCGTTGTGGGCGAAGTCTGATCATTGGCATCGAAGATCCGGACCTCGCCGATGAAACGGACAGCGCTGATATGATGCGGCTCGGATATCGTTATACCACGA
>JAYZAM010000016.1:0-3905 GCA_036339715.1 Pseudomonadota bacterium
TGAGCTATTCGAAGGGCATGAGCGGCACCAACACAACTGCGGTTGTTTCGGCAACTCTGACCGCTGACGCAAGCGGCCTCGAAAACGTCACTGAGATCTTCCTTGGAGAACCGCGCGAAACCACATACCATGATGGGTCGCGCCTCGCCTTCCTTCCGGATGGGTCCCTGATTGTCACCCTCGGCGACGGTTATCGCTATATGCAGGATGCTCAGGATCCAAATCTGCTGCATGGCAAGATCGCCCGGGTCATGCCCGACGGTACCATCCCTTCGGATAATCCATTTGCGAACGAAGGCGGTAATCCAGCAGTCTGGTCTTATGGCCACCGGAATGTTCAAGGTCTGATCTATCATGCGGCCTCTGGTCAGCTCATCGCGCATGAGCATGGGCCGAAAGGTGGCGACGAATTGAACGTCATCGAGCCAGGCAAGAATTATGGCTGGCCGACCATTACCTATGGCATCAATTATGACGGTACGATCATCACAGATGAAACCGAAGCCGAAGGCATGGAACAACCCAGTATCAAATGGGTTCCGTCCATCGCTCCATCTGGAATGACCGTTGTTCAAACAGCGGGATTTGAAGATTGGGCCGGCGACTTGCTGATCGGCGCTATGGATGGGCCGGCCGGTCAAAAGCTCGTGCGCGTTGATATAGGTGAAGATGGCAGCATCGGTGAAACCGAAGATCTGCTCACCGATATGCAGACGGGCTTCCGGGACGTGATATCCACGCCTGATGCCCTCTATGTGGCAACCAACCTGCTCGACGGCATAGTTTACCGGGTCGAGCTGGCGAACTAGCTAAACACCACGTCGTGATCTTAAGGCTGTGGCGAGCGTTCCGTCATCGAGATGGTCAAGCTCGCCGCCAACCGGCACACCGTGCGCCAGGCGGGTCACGTCAACTCCCAACCCCTCCAGGCGTTCGGCGACATAGTGCGCCGTCGTCTGGCCATCGACGGTCGCATTGAGCGCGAGAATAACCTCGCGCACGCCGCCCTGCTTGACCCGATCAACCAACAAACCGATTGTAAGATCCTCCGGCCCAACGCCATCCAGCGCACTCATCACGCCGCCCAGCACATGGTAGCGCCCACGAAACGCTGCTGCACGCTCAAGCGCCCATAGATCCGGAACGTCTTCAACCACGCAGATCACGCCATCATCGCGTCCGGGCGCCTGGCAAACTGCACACGGTTGCAAGGTGTCATAATTCCCGCAGACCTGACATTGCTCAATCTTGTCCGCAGCATCTGCCAAGGCTTCCGCCATTGGACGCAGCAAAGCGTCTTGCCGTTTCAATAGATAGAGCGCGGCCCGGCGCGCCGAGCGCGGTCCAAGCCCTGGCAGACGCGCGATCAGATCGATCATGCGTTGAATCTCAGGGCCTGCGGATGATTTGCTCATGCTCGCTAATGTGAGGGACTCGGCGATCGAAGCAAGGTCCGCCTTTCATCTTGGCGCATTCGTTTTTTAGGGTTATCACCCTAGAAAGACAAAAACCGGGAGGAAAGATTGGCAGATACAGCGCACACGATAGAAAGCTCCGAAATTCCGGATCCCTATGATCTCGATCTCGCGACGCTGGATGTTTCAAAGGCCGAGATTTTTGAAGCCAACAGACAGGGCGAGTATTTTCGCCGTTTGCGCCAGGAAGACCCGATCCATTTCTGCCCAGACAGCCCGTTCGGTCCCTACTGGTCCGTGACCAAATATCACGACATCGTCGCCGTAGATTCAAATCACAAAGTGTTCTCGTCACAAGATAATATTGTTATCGGCGACGCGCCTGAAGGCATGGAAACACCCATGTTTATTGCGATGGATGGCTCCAAACACGTGACTCAGCGCAAAACGGTCAGCCCAGCCGTCGCGCCCTCACAATTGTCCGAAATCGAAGACCTGATCCGCCAGCGCGTCTGCAATATTCTCGACAGCTTGCCGGTCGGTGAGACGTTTAACTGGGTCGAGCTCGTCTCGAAAGAGCTCACGACCCAGATGCTCGCGACCCTTTTTGATTTTCCTTTCGAGGACCGCCACCTGCTGCCCTATTGGTCGGACGTCGCAACCACATCGGAAACGGTTGGCATTGAAGTCGACATGGATGCACGCATGCGCACGCTGGAGGAATGCTACGCGTATTTTGCGGGCCTCTGGCACGAACGCGCCGCTCAACCTAAGAAATTCGATTTTATTTCCTTGCTCGCGCACAATCCTGAGACGGCGGAGATGGTCAATGATCCGCAGGAATTTCTCGGTAATCTGATCCTGCTCATTGTTGGCGGCAATGACACAACGCGCAACTCTATCAGCGCTGGCGTGGTTGAGCTGAATCGCAATCCGGACGAGTTCGCGAAACTGAAATCAGATCCCACCCTGATCCCCAACATGGTGTCTGAAATCATTCGGTTTCAAACCCCTCTGGGTCATATGCGCCGGACCGCTCTGGAAGACATCGAACTGGGCGGTAAGCAGATCAAAAAGGGCGATAAAGTCGTCATGTGGTATGTCTCTGGCAATCGCGATGAAACCGTAATTGAAGACCCAGACCGGTTCTGGATTGATCGTCCGAACGCGCGGCGACATCTGTCATTCGGTTTCGGCGTACATCGGTGCATGGGCAATCGCGTCGGCGAAATGCAATTACGGATCCTGTGGGAAGAAATCCTCAATCGCTTTGACCGCGTCGAACTGGTCGGCACGCCCGAGCGCGTCCTTTCAAACTTCGTCATGGGCTACACCAATGTCCCTGTGAAGTTGCACGCAAAGACCTGATGAAAACCAGAGATCGCATTCTGGAAACGGCGCGCGACATGTTCAATGCGCGCCGTTTTGGCAATGTTACAACGTCCGAACTCGCGGCTGAGTGCGGGATTTCCGAAGGCAATCTCTGGTATCACTACAAAAGCAAGCGATCCTTATTGGAAGCCATTGCTGAACGATTCCTCAGCGACGTCGAAGACCGCCTCACGCGATTGCCGAGCGATCCGAACCGCATCCTCGAGCAATATGCCGATATGCTCAGCGTCTTAATGTCGGAAATCCGGCAGTATCGTTTCCTGTATCGCGATCAAGCTGATTATGGAGAACACACCGATAACCTCCTGCACAGGTTACCGGGGATCTACCGCGATACGCAGGCGCAGTTTCAGGCCTTTCTGCACGGCATGATCAAGTCAGGTCATCTTCACTTGTCGACGCAGGATGCCCCCGCGCTCGCCACCAATAGCGTCATCATTCTTCGCTACCATTTGGAGTTTCTGCGAGAGAGTGGCCAGGACAGCGACATTGGATCAGGCGCCGTTCGCAGCGCGATCAAACAACACCTGACGCTATTCGAAGACGCCTTGACAGATGACGCGCACAGAACCCTTCTGTCTGCCCTCGATATGGCGCTCGACACAGCAGATGTTTGATTTTTCGAGTGCGGCCATCATGTCCTCTTTCAGGATCGAACGAAACGGCCCACAGTAACCCTCGCAAACATCAAACAAGGAGACCCTTATGGTGCACGGAGGCCAAGAGGCGCTGATCAAAGACGCGTTGGTCTTCTTTGTTGCAGCGGGTCTTGTGGTTCCCGTCTTAAGGGCGGTGAAACTTCCCGCTGTGGTCGGTTTCATCCTCGCGGGCATCGCCCTTGGTCCGAGCGGTTTCAGCGCCTTTAGCGATCAGGTCCCGATCCTCGAATATGTTACCATATCCGATCCGGCCGCCGCTGCACCGCTGGCGGAACTCGGCGTCCTGTTTTTGCTCTTCCTGCTCGGTCTGGAACTGTCATTCCAGAAACTCTGGGCGCTGAAGCGCACGGTGTTTGGGGCCGGAACCTTTCAAGCCATCCTAAGCGCGATCATCATCAGCTACGGACTCTACCTCTTGGGTTTGCCAGCGACGGAAGCC
>JAYZAM010000017.1:0-7101 GCA_036339715.1 Pseudomonadota bacterium
AGCTCGCCTGAGGTGAGCTTGATCTGTGCATAACCAGAGTCACGACCAACCAGCTGAGCGTAGCATCCAGCAGAGCGCACCATTTGGGCGCCTTTCAGAGGCTTCATCTCAATGTTGTGAATGATCGTACCAACCGGAATGTTCTTCAGCGGGAGAACGTTGCCCGGCTTGATGTCAGCGGTCTTTGAAGAGATGACCGTGTCACCAACTGCCAGACGCTGAGGCGCAAGAATGTAAGACAGCTCGCCGTCTTCATACTTGATCAGCGCGATGAATGCGGTGCGGTTCGGATCATACTCGAGACGCTCAACCGTTGCCGGCACGTCCCACTTGTTCCGCTTGAAGTCGATCTTCCGATAAAGGCGCTTTGCAGCTCCGCCTTTGTGGCGAGCCGTCATGCGACCCTTATTGTTGCGACCACCCGTCTTTGTCAGACCTTCAGTCAGCATTTTCACCGGACGGCCTTTGTGCAGCTCTGAGCGGTCCACGAGGACCAGCTGACGACGACCTGGCGAGGTAGGTTTGTATGTCTTCAATGCCATGTCAGTCTCCTAGAGGCCCGTCGTGATATCGACGGACTGGCCGTCTTTGAGGGTCACGATCGCCTTTTTGAAGTCAGAGCGACGGCCAGGTCTTCCGCGGAAGCGCTTGGTCTTACCTTTCACCAGGATCGTGTTGACCTTGGTGACGTCGACTTTGAACAGGTTCTCAACAGCTTCTTTGATGTCTGGCTTGGTTGCGGTCAGAGGAACACGAAAGATGATCTTGTTCTCCTCAGCGACCAGCGTCGACTTCTCCGTAATGATCGGAGACAGAAGCATGTCATAGTTGTGAGGCTTGATATCAGCCATGGATTAAGCCTCCGCTTTGGCGCCGTTAAAGCGCGCATCGATGCTTTCCAGCGCATCCTTGGTCAGAACCAGGGTCTTGCGGCGAAGCACATCATAAACATTGAGACCGGCGACTGGCAGGACATCCACGTTTGGAATGTTCTGAGCCGCTTTGGCGAAATTCGCGTCGACTTCCGCGCCACCAATGATCAGTGCATTTGACAGGCCGAGCTTGGCCAGCTTTGCGGACAGATCCTTGGTTTTCGCGTCTTTCAGCTCAGCCTTGTCGAGAACGAGTAGAGCGTCATCCTTAACTTTGGAAGAAAGTGCGTGGGCCAACGCCATTTTGCGGACCTTTTTTGGCAGATCGTGCGCGTGGCTGCGAACGCGAGGTCCGTGAGCAACAGCACCACCAACAAAGATGTTCGCGTTTTTAGAGCCGTGGCGTGCGCCGCCTGAGCCTTTTTGGCGAATGTATTTCTTGGTTGTGACAGAGACGTCGCCGCGTTCCTGGGTCTTGTGAGTCCCAGCCTGGCGCTTGGCGAGCTGGTAACGAACCATGCGCTGAATGACGTCGCCGCGGATCTCTTCGATCCCGAACACAGCATCATCAACAGTGGCTTTACCAGCGGCTTTGCCTTCAAGAGTTTTGACGGAGAGTTCCATTATTCAGCACCCTCTTTCAGAAGTTTAGCGAGCAAGTCCTGATCGACTTTCGCGCGCGGCTGACCGCCAGCGAGAATGTCTTTGGCCTGACCAACCCAGTCTTCGTTGGCTGCGTCTTCTGCAACACCGAGCTCTTCGAGGATCGCGGTGCGCTCATCGTCTGCCATCGCAACGAAAGCTGAGAGTGAGCCGAGGCCTTTTTCTTTCAGGTTCTCTTCAGTCTTTGGACCGATGCCGTCGACCAGAACGATCGTGTCAGCAGCGGTGCCCTCAATCTGAACGTCAGCGGCAGGCGCATCACCCTTGGCTGGCGCTTTGAAAGATCCATCAGCCGGCGCGTTCGCGTGAAGAGCTTTCTTCACAGCGTCGCGGATCTCAACATAAGACCCTTCAGCACCTGGGATGGCGCCTTTGACCAGAACGAGGCCACGCTCAACATCAGTGCGGACGATCTCGAGGTTCTGAACCGTGACGCGCTCGACGCCATAGTGACCAGCCATTTTCTTGCCTTTGAAAACCCGACCTGGGTCTTGGCACTGACCGGTAGAACCGTGTGAACGGTGAGAGATCGACACACCGTGCGTGGCGCGAAGACCGCCGAAGTTCCAACGCTTCATCGCACCAGCAAAACCTTTACCGATTGAAACGCCAGCAACGTCGACTTTTTGACCTGGAACAAAATGATCGGCCTGAACCTCAGCGCCGACCTCTGGAAGAGCAATGTCAGATTTGACACGGAACTCTGTAACTTTTGCTTTTGGAGCAACACCGGCTTTGGCGAACTGCTCACGCTGGGCTTTCGCCGTGCGCTTCGCTTTCTTGTCGCCAGCACCCATGACGACCGCTGTGTAGCCGTCTGTGCGCTTCACCTGACCGCCTTTTTTAGTGGTCACGTCGCGCTCGTCTTCCGTGCGCAGACCGACAACCTGACAGCCATCAAGCGCGAGCACAGTGACCGGCACATGGCGGCCTGCCTCGCTAAATACGCGTGTCATGCCCAGTTTGCGGGCGAGCACGCCAGATCGTTGAGCGGGAAGCGCCATTAGCGAGCTCCCTCAAGCTTGATCTCGATGCCGACACCAGCAGACAGGTCGAGCTTCATAAGCGCGTCGACGGTCTGAGGAGTCGGGTCAACAATGTCGAGGATACGCTTGTGCGTACGGATCTCGAATTGCTCGCGAGACTTTTTGTTGACGTGTGGGGACCGGTTAACTGTGAAACGCTCCTTGCGGGTCGGCAGTGGGATAGGCCCACGTACCTCTGCGCCGGTGCGCTTGGCAGTCGAAACGATTTCGCGTGCTGACAAATCGAGCGCGCGGTGATCGAAGGCTTTCAGCCGGATCCTAATATTCTGTTTTTCCATCCTGCGATGTCCGTTCACGTAAAAACCACACACCTAGGCAGCACAGCTCTCTGAGCGCCCAGATACGAGGAAATCCAGTTGTTCGTTTCGGTTGCCAGCGTTTGCCAAAAGGCACTGCCTGACTTGCGAAGGGTGGCCTGTACGGGAATCAGAGCCGAACGTCAACAGCCGCGTGTGCAGATTCTATGACACACCGAGAGGATCTTTGTTTCGGCGAAGCGGACAGGCTCCGAATTTCATGATACGCCCGTATTCGGTATTGGGAGACCACACTATGAAGATCTTGAACACGCCGCTGAGCGCATCGCTCGGTTTCGCGGCCTTAATCGGCCTCGCGGCCTGCTCCGCGTCTGTCGAGGACACCGAAACCGAAACGGCGGCGCCGCCCCCGCCGACTATCTATAATGTCTATGTTCAAGGCACTCAGCTCGGCGCGATGGAAGTTACAGAAACCGAGACCGGCTACTCGGTGTTCTACGAGTATCGCAATAATGGTCGAGGTCCGACGATCAACGAAACCATCAGCCTGGATGCGGCCGGGCTTCCCATCTCCTACAGCGCCACCGGAGCAACAACCTTTGGCAATGCCGTGAATGAAAGCTTTGAGCTGAACGGCGATCAGGCGAGCTGGACGGACTCCACCGGTGACGGATCAGCGTCAGTTTCCGAGCCTACGCTTTATGTGCCGCAGAATGGCAGTCCGTATGCGCTGGCAATCGCAGCCCGCGCGCTCATGGCAGACGAAGACGCTACGATCCCGGCTCTGCCTGGCGGTCAGGTCAATCTGCAAGCGATCGAGGAAATTGAGGTTTCTGATACCAATGGCGGCACTGCCACCATCACCAGCTATGCTTTGGCAGGAACGAGTTACAATCCAACCTACTTCCTGATGCAAGGCGAAGACTTTTTCGGCTTAACCACGCCGGGATTTGCGATTCTGCCGGAAGCCTATGTCGGCGAGGACGAACGTTTACGCGGACTGGCCGCCGAATATGGCGCGCGCCGGTTCGAGGATATCCAATCACGCACCGTTCGGTCCTATGACAGCCCGGTTCGGGTTCAGAATGTGCGCGTGTTTGACCCGGAAAGCGAAAGCGTCGGCGAGCCGGTCTCCGTTCTGTTTGAGGATGATCTCATCGCATCCATCGATGCCGTAGACCAATCCAACCCCGGCGAAGTCCTGATCGATGGCGCGGGTGGCTATCTGGTGCCCGGGCTTTTCGAAATGCATGGTCATCTCGGACAACAAAGCGCGCTTTTGAATCTCGCCGCTGGCGTGACCACGGTGCGCGATACCGGCAACAACAATGAGGTGCTTGCCGACCTGATCGATAAGTTCGACAGCGGCCGCCTCGCCGGACCGGAAGTGTTCCGCAGCGGTTTCATCGAAGGCCGCAGCCCGTTCAACTCGAATAATGGCATTCTCGTCGAGACCGAAGAAGAAGCCGTCGCCGCCGTGCAGGACTATGCCGATCGCGGCGTCTTCCACCAGATCAAAATCTATAACTCCATGAACCCGGCCTGGGTCCCGGCCATGGTTGAAACCGCACGCGCCAATGGCCTAAGGGTCACGGGGCATGTCCCCGCCTTCAGCAATGCCGATCAGATGATCGAAGCGGGCTATGATGAGATGACCCATATTAATCAGGTCATGCTCGGCTGGGTGCTCGATCAGGGCGAAGATACACGCACCCTCCTCCGACTGACCGCGTTAAAACGTCTTCCCGCGCTGGACCTCGAAGCCGACAATGTCGCGAAAACGCTCGACGCCATGGTTGAGCGCGGAGTCGCCATCGATCCGACATTTGCGATTCACGAGGCGCTCCTACTGTCTCGCAATGGCAGCATCTCCGCTGGGTCTGCCGATATTATCAATAACCTGCCCGTCAGCGCGCAGCGGCAGGCCCGCACGGCCTGGGCGGCGATTGAAAGCGAAGAAGATGATGCGGCTTATCGCGGGGCCTTTGAGAAAATCACGACCATGTTGTCGATGATGCGCGACCGCGGAATTTTCATGGTGCCCGGGACAGACCTTGGCGGCTCATTCGCCTATCATCGCGAGCTCGAGCTGTACCAGCGTATCGGTATGACACCGGCCGAAATCCTCGCCTGGGCGAGCCAAGGCATGGCCGACTATCTAGAAGCCGGTGATCGCCTGGGCTCGATCACGCCCGGCAAGGAAGCGGATTTCTTCCTCATCGCAGGTGATCCGACGCAGGATTTGAAAGCGATAAAAGCGATTTCCATGGTGGTCGCGGACGGTAAGGTCTACTTCCCGAGCGAGATCTACCCGGAGTTTGGAATCACACCCTTCGCCGAAGCGCCAACTGTCGCCATGCCAGAGTAAAGCGAGCGCGCAAAACAAATCGTCAGGCGAGGTCCAGCGTTCGCAGGATTGCGGGGATCTTTTTCTTTAGTCCGAAGAAGCCCTTTTTTGCGTGCGGCCAGACGGCTTGATCATACGCCCGGGCAACCTCGATCAGTTCGAGATTCGACTCGCGGCAAGCTTTGCGCAAACGTTTTTGAACGGGCCCAATCGGCAGACGCGTCGTCAAGACCGCTTCGAGCGCGTTCTCACCTGCCCAGGCTGTGATGGTAGTTTGCCAATCGGAAGCTTCGCTGCACGTAACTGGCGCGTCAAACGCAGTGCCGGCCCGCGCTGTTGCATTGGCCACCGCAGCCGGCGCGAAAGCGCCAGCAACCTCGCCCAACGGGAACAATGATCGCGGCGTCACTGCCGACAGGGCAAGCACTGCTGCAGGCTGGGTGTGGGATAACCACTCCGGCTGACAATCTTCCTCGGTGATGACCAATCCGAACCGGCGTCCATGTAGGTCAGGATCAGTAAAGACGGGCGGGTCAATCGCAATGGGTCGCGGATCTTCCAATGCAGGCGCGGTCGCCGCTAGATAGCCGACCGGATTGAAGCGGCCGCCCGTGAACTTTTCTATGTTTGAGGCGCGCGCGAGATAAGTCTTTCCAATCGTATGCAAGCCACCGACCCAACGCCATGAACACGTGTTCGATGCCGGATCGCCATCGAGCAGATGCCGGTAGAAAAAGTCGGCCCCAAGCTGCCATGGTAGCTTCAATGTGTAGATCCAAATGCTCGCAAACCACATGCGTGCATGATTGTGCAAATAGCCGGTCTCTTTGAGTTCCTGTACCCAGTGATCAAAACACGCAATTCCGGAACGCCCCGAAACCGCTTCATCATAGGCGCGGGCCAGCCCGGCATTCTTTTCGAGCTCATCAATCAGCGTGACCAAATCCTGCTTATAGTATCGCCAGACTTGAGGGCGATGCTCCAGCCAGCCTTTGAAATAGCCGCGCCAGAACACCTCCTGGATAAATTTCTCGGCGGTCTGCAAATCGTGCGCTTGAAGCACGGATGACAGAACTTCCTCTTCAAGGATGAGGCGATGTCGAATCCAAGGGGACAGCTGAGAGACTTTGCCGTGCTTGCCAGCGCCGAAATCGAAATTGCGTTGTCGCGCGTAAGTCGTGCCCGCCGAAGCGACAAATTTCTGGAGCCGGTCAAGCCCTGCTTCGCGCGTTGGTGTCCACGTTTTTGATACTTCCGCCGGGATGAAATCGAGTGTCGCTTGGGTCATGCCCTGCCTACGAAAAATACCGCCGCGCAGATGATCCGGTTGCACATTTGCCGCAGGGCAAGGTGTCTAATATTTCACTGGATAGCGTTTCACTTCTGTCACTTCGCCGTCCTTGTAATGAACCTGCAAGGAGACATACCCGGTCTCGAGCGGCACTTTCGGCATCTGGCTGATGCCACGCGTCGATTCCAGCGGCTTCAGCGGATTGCATTCGGCAAAGTGTAACTCGGTGTCGGGGATGTCGCTATCTATGGCATAGAACGCTTTTTCCACGGCACAGGGATAATCAAGCACCGGGAAGTGGACATTGATGTACGGCGCCTCATCATCGCCCGGGTCCCAATACTGGAAGTAGACCCATTGGCGCTCATTCGCCGCCATGTAGGTGTCCTTGATCGACTTATACAGCGTCTCTGCCGGATCGAAACTGACCGTATAAGGGCCCTGCTCCACGCCTTTGGAGTCGGTATATTTGACCTCTATGGCCATAGCCGGCGCATCATTCGGAAGGTCGAAATAGGCCTTTGGCATCGGAGCACCCGTCGTGAAATTTCGGGTGTCCGTAATCCCGAGCGAGCGGAAGTCTTCTCCGGGCAGTTTTACGAAGATTTCGCGGTGATTGAGATCG
>JAYZAM010000018.1:0-4524 GCA_036339715.1 Pseudomonadota bacterium
CCGATCAGCTGGAAGCGTGCGGGATATTTGACATGGCGATTAGCGCGGGAGATCGTCACGTCACCGTCTTCCAGGGGTTGGCGTAAACTGTCCAAGACCTGGCTCGAAAATTCGGGCAACTCATCAAGAAACAGCACGCCATGATGGGCCAGTGAAATTTCGCCGGGTTGAGCGCGGATGCCGCCTCCAACAAGAGCGGCCATTGATGCCGAATGGTGGGGTGCCCGAAAAGGACGCGTGCGGGATAATTGGCCGCGTTCTAGCAGTCCTGCCACTGACTGGATTTGCGAGACTTCCAGTAGCTCTTTCGCGGAGAGCGCCGGCATGAGTCCGGGCAAGCGTTTCGCGAGCATGGATTTGCCCGATCCCGGAGGACCGCAGAATAGGAGATTATGCCCTCCCGCCGCGGCGATTTCGAGCGCGCGCTTGGCGCCGTCCTGGCCTTTAACATCGCGCAGGTCGAGCGGGTCGGGTTCAGCGGCTAGCTCCCCCGGCGGCGGACAGGTGAGCGGCGTTCGCCCGGTAAAGTGATTGATCAGGCTGATCAGATTGGGCGCGGCAAGGTTGCCTTCGCCGGCCCAGGCGGCTTCTGAGCCGCAGATCGCCGGACAAATCAGCCGCAAATCCATTTCGAGGGCTTTGATCGCGGCGGGCAGAACGCCGAGACTGGGGCCGAGCTGTCCGTCGAGCGACAGTTCCCCAAGCGCCGCGTAACCATCAAGCGCATCGGCTGGAAACAGGCCCATCACCGTCATCACCCCGAGGGCGATCGCGAGATCATAATGGCTACCTTCCTTTGGCAGGTCTGCAGGGGCCAGATTGACGGTGATGCGTTTTGGCGGGAGGGCAAGCCCGATCGCGCTGAAGGCGGCCCGGACACGCTCTCGGCTTTCAGCCACGGCCTTATCCGGTAGGCCGACAATCATAAATTTGGGCTGATTGCCGCCAGCCATATGGACCTGCACATTCACAGGCCTGGCCTCGATGCCTTCAAAAGAAAAGGTTGTTATATGGGCGACCATTACTGCTCCAATACTTCCGTATTCATGTATCAGAAGTATTGGAACAAATAAAGAACGTTTTTAGTTTTTATTCGAGCCTTATGATTGGCTCGTCATCTTCGTCTTCGCTTTCGGGTGCTTCGATCACCAGCTCTTCGGGCGTTTCGCCGATTTCTGTGGTGAGCTCGGGCAGCGCGGCAAGGCCGTTCGAGGCTGAGACATCTGCTCCCAGATTAAACCCATCCGTGCTGTCGAGCGCAGGGCTGCCGCCCGGGACGCCGAGATTGAACCCGCCACTATTGGCAGGATCTGTCGCAACGGTTTCATTTGGCAGTCCGAGATTGAAGCTACCGCCGACGTCTGCGGCGGTCTCTACGGTTTCAATTTCAGGCTTGGCTTCAGTGTCTTCAGCATCGGCGCCCTGGGAACAAGCCGTGCCGGCCAGTCCAAGCGCAATGAGCGCGGCTATGGAGAGAGATTTCATATTCATGGCTCCATTTTTGGTCATGTGCCTATCTGTTGGCAAGTTTGTCTTGCACAACATCCCAGAACATCGCCGCTGGATCGCGTCCTGTAAAGTCTCGCACCTGCTGCACACCCGTGGGTGAAGTATTGTTAACTTCGGTAAGGCGCCCGCCAATCACATCGATCCCGACCAGAACCTGCCCGCGCGCCTTGAGATCTGGGCCGATCGCCGCGCAGATGGCGCGATCGGCGTCGCTGAGTTCACTAGGCTCTGCGGTCCCGCCCACAGCGAGATTAGAGCGCGCATGACCTTTGATTGGCACGCGATTAAATCCGCCAACCAGCTCACCATCAATCAGAATGATTCGCTTATCGCCATCGGCAACGGCGGGAAGAAAGGCCTGAACGATCAGCGGCTCGCGCGTGCGCCCAAGGAAAAGGTCAATCAAAGGGCCGTAATTGCTATCGTCCGGCTTGACCCGGAACACATCCCCGCCGCCAAAGCCATAGAGCGGTTTCACTATCACATCCTGATGCTCTTCCTTGAAGGCCGCGATCTCTGCTTTGTCGCGCGAGATCAGCGTTGGGGGCATGAATTCCGGCTCCAGCAATGGATAAAGCTTTTCCGGGCCGGAGCGGACATGTTCAGGATCATTCAGGACCAGCGTATCGGGCTTGAGTAATTCGAGCAGATGGCAGGCCGTAATATAAGCCATATCGAATGGGGGGTCCTGGCGCATCAGGACGACATCCACATCCGAGCGTAGATCGATCTTGATCCGATCCTGAAACAGGGCAGGGGTCCCCGGCACACGCTGCACGGTCATCGGGCGCGCAAATGCGGTAATCGCCCCTTCGCGATAGGAGAGGTCTTCCGGCTGATACTCAAACAGCTCTGCGCCGATCTTCTGCGCGGCCTCGGCCAGCGCAAATGTGGTGTTGGAGTCCACTTTCGCAGTTTCTAAGGGATCGGTTTGGATCGCAACACGCAGACTCATATCAGCTCCTCACTCTGGCCGTCGCCTATATGAGGATGATCGCTCCGATTGCAAAGCGTTGACTGATCGTTGATTTAGCTGCCTGGTCCGCCGAGCAGCTCATTCGTCTCGTACGCGACGTTTGAACCTGGCGTATAGGGAACGATCTCGCCGCGCTCATTGCGCAGGCGAACATAGGACACGACTTGATTGACGCCGCCCACTTTACTGGCTTCTTCGGCCGCTTTTTCGAGCTCTACCGCTGACCGTGCAATGCCGAGTAGATAGACCGTACCGCCATAGGTTTCGACATTGAAATTACTCGCTTGGACGGTTGAAGACCCAAGCAAGCGGGCGCGCACGCGGGTGGAGATCAGCTCGTCAGAGGCATTGGCGAAAAATCCGCCAGGCGATTCAATCTTGATTTCATTGGCAACATCGTCAGCTCGATTAACCGACCAGGCAATGCTTTCAGCTTTCAGGCGCAGTTCCGGCGTTTGGACCCGTCCTGAGAGCAGAACCAGGCCTGCTGCCACTTCGACGTCGACCTCGCCCATATTGCCATGCGCCAGAAGCCGTGACTTGATCTCATTTGAGGTGGCCGCATCATCCAGCGCTTCTCCAAAAGACCGCTCTTGCGTCGCGGTCACAGCGGTGGCGCCAGCCGCGCCAACAATGGCGGTCGCACACCCGCTCAGACCGGGCAGAATGATGGCCAAACTCAGACTTGTCATGAGACGGGACATAGAGGCGCTCCTTTGGGTTTGATCTGCCGCTTCTCTAGGTCATGGATTGGGCGAGATTGCGGCGTGAATCAAGAGCGAGATTCTATTCTTGAAGTCGCACAAAGTCATGACAGAAATAGTCTCTTTGCACGAGCACAAGAAAACCACTCGGAAATCTCTAATTACGAGTAAACGGCATATGTTTCTAAATAAAGTAGAAACTATGCTGAAGCCGCCATTAACACATTGAAACAATACGACAATAAAAACGAGAAGAAGCGATAGTGCTTCTTCCTGAAAATTCCTCAAGCTTTGGGCTAATTGGCAGTCCAAGACTACGAGAGGGAATCAACCGGACTGCTTTTCAGAGAATTTTTGATCGCTTGGGTCCGGCGGACAAGCGCGCTATCACGGCGCAGGTCTTGGGGCCCATCATATTGATGCTGGTATCCGCGTAGCCTGGGAACGTGTCCACGGAGACCGGTTCATCGATACTGATGCCTATCTTGATGTGGAAGGCGCCGTGTTTACGCCGACTGCGGCACTCTTAGACAGAGATCGCATCGCGATCAGTCTCGATACGAAAGTCTATTTCACGGAGCAATTGTTCGGCTATGTCCGCTACGATACGCGCCGGGGTGAGAACCTGATCGAGAACGAAGGTTGGGCCGGCGTGACGTTTAAATTTTAAACGTCCGTCGCCCACGCGTCGTGCGCATCGTTTCCTCCCAGTGTGCGCGGCGTTTTTACGGAAGAGGTCCCTCCCTCACGTCTCCAGAAAAAAGAGGGTGCCCTTCCGAACTTGAGTGCGCGGTGCTGGTTTCAGCGCTGCGCACTTTTTATCGGCATTCTCGCCGGTCATTATGTCGAACCGGTAGCCGTGCCAGGGACAGGTCAGAAAGCCATCTTCGTCGAGGTCGCTGTCTTCCAAGGGCCCGAGCAAGTGCGGGCATGTGGCGCTATGTGCGACCCAGTTGCCGCGCCAGAACCGCACGCAATAGCGTCCGGACGCAGTCTCGAAAATATGCGTTTTTTGGCGATCGAGATCGGACACGTCACCAATGCGGACCTCATTTGGAACTTGATCCGATTTGCGCCAGCGCGCCCGATCTTCCAGCGCCGACTGGCGACCCTGCATCAGTCCAATGTCCTCGTCATAGAGTGTCTTATATTGTGCCGACATGTATTGATGGAGAGCTTGCGACACGGCCTTATCAGCAGGGGCCTCAGGAACGTAGAAGCGCACATCCACCTCGATTTCCGCATCATCGATTGTGGTCGCCTGGGTATGGATTTCGATGCCTTCGCCTGGACCGTCAAACACAGTTGAAACCCAGTAATTTCTTTCGGCATCGA
>JAYZAM010000019.1:0-10107 GCA_036339715.1 Pseudomonadota bacterium
GCCATTCTCTCCTCCGGCATCGTGATGATCCTGCTGGCGGACTATGTCGCTGACTTTCTCAAGAAGAACCGCATGTATGAGGTGCTTGGCCTGTTTATCCTCTTTTTGGTCGGCGTATTGTTGGTCACAGAAGGGGCGCATCTCGCGCACCTGAAACTCTTCGGCTTCCCAATCGATGCGATGAGCAAATCCAGCTTCTATCTGGTTGTGGGCGTGCTGGTGATCACCGATATCATTTCAACCAATTACCAGAAACGCCTCTGGGCCCAGCGCGAAGCGGAACTTTTAAGCTCTGGAAATAAGGTGGATGATGCCATTAAAGCGGTCGATGCGCACATCGCGAAACACGGCAATATCGGATGATGAATTGGCGATAGGCGTTTTAAATTCCGGCCGTTTGACCGAACGGCCGGATTGCACGCACGCACACTTTCTAGAACAGTTTCAACCGTTTCGTGATCTTAACGGCAACCCTATTGCCTTTACGCCCCATGCGTCCTTCATAGGCGGGTGCCCCGTCGCGATCGCCAGACAAGAGTTCAACCGGCTGATCTGCCGGCAGACCAAGCAAGAGGGTCGATCCGGCCTTAAGCTCCGTCACGCGGCTCAAAGGCACCGACAGGCGTGCTAGTCTCGCGGTCGCAAGTGCGGTGATCGGGGCAGCGTCTACACCATTGTAGGGATTTTCATCCTGCTCGAACAATTCATCGGCGCGAATGAGCGCAAGGTCCGCGTGCAAGCAAGGGGCTTCGATCGAAAACTCTGAAACTGACACTTCGTGCGCGGGCAGCAATCCACTCACATAGGGTACGTCCGTCTCAATCGACTGCAAAACCATATCCGGTCCCAAGGCGGGTCCAAATGGAACCAACAGCTGTTCCAGTAGCGCGCAGTCAATCGCGCTCAGGGTCCAACCATCGCCAATCCGGCCGGTTGATCCGCGTGCACCGCAGGCCTTGGCAATAATCGCATCCGCGAGTGGCCCAGGCAGGCAAATCAAAGCGCGAATATCGCCGTCTTTTGGACCAACGCAAGCGATTGCAGCGGATTTTCCGTGCAACAATCCGGCAAGATCTGAACTTAAGAGCGTTGCAGATTGGGTCGGAACAATGCCCGCTTTAAGCCCGGTGCCTTCGCCCATGGCTCGCGATAAGCGCGCCCCGAGGACGCGGTCTGCATCATCAACCTGGAGGCTCGAGCTTTCATCCGATTGGTAAAATTCGGGGCTCGGTTTGGGGACCACATTTTCGGGCGTCTCGAGAGCCGGTTTCTGCAGGTTTGGGCGTAACAGGGCTTCGATCTCTGCCGCTGACAAAACCCCACGCGGTGTCGGAAAAACATAATCCTCTCCCGGTCCCGGCTCAGCCGTTTCCGCGGCATCCACCTGCCAGGCCGCTTTGGGCTGTTTTTCGGGACCGTTTCGCATTCTGCACCTGCCACGAATCAAAGCTTACCCGTGCCTTAACACGGTTAATGAACCGTTAGGATTTAAGACTGGGGTTCAATCCGTCGACAAGTTAGTCGTCGCGAACAACCCGTTCATTGCGCTCATGACGCTCTTGAGCTTCCAAACTCAGCGTTGCGGTAGGGCGCGCTTCGAGACGGCGCAGACCAATTGGTTCGCCTGTATCATCGCAATAGCCGTATGTGCCTTCATCAATCCGGCGAATAGCGGCATCGATTTTGGAAATCAGCTTACGTTGGCGGTCGCGGGTTCGCAGCTCCAAGGCTTTGTCGCTTTCGGCTGAGGCACGATCGACCAGATCCGGGTGGTTAGAGGATTCCGCTCTGAGATTCCCGATCGTGACTTTCGCACCATCCAGAATATCATTTTTCCAATCTTCGAGTTTCTGACGGAAGTAAGCTTTCTGCTTACCGTTCATGAAATCCTCGTCATCAGACGGTCTGTAGCCGTTGAGGTCGTAGTCGCCCATGGAATCAATTCCTCTACCGAGTTTGCGCGCCCTATACTGCGGACCTGCGGGATAGGCAATCGCAATAATCAAGCCAACTCGCCGCATCCCTAGCGAAAAATGTGGCGCTCGCTGGGCTAGGTAAAGGCTTTTGCAGTTTATCCGGTAACGAACACTTGATTTCATCTGCCGCTCTGTGCGCTAAAGGTATTGGCAATCTGCGTGCATCACGAAGACAGGAATTAGCCGAGTAAATGACCTCTCGCTGGAGACAACGCGAAGTCCAAAGACCGTCAACCTGGCGGCAATCCCTGCTGTTCAACAGTTTGATCCTGCTACTGCCTATTCTCGCATCCCGGATCATCATCGCCGCCTATACATCGGATATCGCAACGGATCCTCTGAGCCTTGAGGCGCGAACCGAGACACGCCAGGAAATTGACGATGAGTTCCGTAAGCTCGTCATCCCCAATGGCTCCGAACGGAACGCCTGGGCGGCGCGCATTGCGCTGACGATTGACGAGCGTGATTTTTCAGCAGCCCGTGGGTATTTGCTGGCAGCCCCGCTCATGCTGAACCGACAGGACTCTGCGGCAGTTCTTGCCGCCGCTGATGCCGAGAGTTCCGGCAGCCGAGACCAACGTCTCGCCCGCGCCGCACTTCTGTTTCTACCTGAAGAATTGCGCGCCAGTTACCAGCGTTCGATTGCCCCGCCCGCCGCACCGGAACTCCAGGCTGATAACGATGAAAGCGAGCCCGCCGAGTCAGAGACAGGAACAGGATCTGAGGTAGCAACAACTTCAACCGAGCCGCAACGGACCACTGGCAGCGCGATCCGGCTAGGCCCGATCGAGGAACCCTTCGCAACCCAACGTTCCTTCTACCTGCTGGGCGATGCGGAAGACCTCACGCGGCGCAGTCAGAGATGGCTGGCGGATGAGCCGGTTGATAGCCTGCAATTACGATTGCGGGGGCTCGGTCTGCTCAACCAAGATATTGCAACGCCGCAATCCCAGGCGGTTTTCGAAACGGCCTCAATCCTTCTCGCCGCATTGCGGGCCGGGCGTTTGAACGACCGTTTCATCGGCTACATTGGCAGCCGGGTCGAAGATGCCCTACCGGCGGAGACCCTACGGGCAGAGCTTGCCATCGCCTTCGAGCCGGTCATGACAACTGAGGCCCGCAGCGAGCAGGTGATGCAGGCCTATCGAACCGCTTTGCAACCGGCCGCCAAGGAACGCTTGTCACGCGACCTGATCATTATCGCGCGCATCGCAGAACTGACCGGCTCGAGCGGCGCCGTCACGCTTGTGGAACAGGCCCGCACCCCTGAAGATATGCGTCGGGCATTGTTACTCTCAGAATCCGGAGGGCACCGCTCGGTTGCCCTGGCACGAGAAATGGGACCCGAAGTTCTCGGGCTCGCCCAAATTGGCGTGAAGTGGAGCCGAGGTCTTGTGTTTCAGGTCATGGGTCTGATGGCGCTCGGCATGGCGCTGATCTGGACCACGCTTTCGGCTCTGACACAGGCAGAAACCATCCGCGCTCGCTAGAGACCAAACGCGCCTTTGATCCCATCGATCAGGAGCTGAACGGACAGAGCCGCAAGGATCACCCCGAAAATACGTGTGATCGCTCCGGCAATGCTATCTCCCATCGCTTTGACCAGCGGGCCTGCCGCCAGAAAGACCAGCAGACAGATCAGCATATTCGCGCCAATCGCGCTCAGGACAGCGCCCTTGGCGACCCAGGTGTCATGCTGAGACATATACAACATCGCGGTCGCGATAGACCCCGGCCCCGCCAGCATCGGAATACCAATCGGGAAGACCGAGACGTCTTCGAGTTGCTCTTTGGTGTCTTCGACCTCGGCCAAAACCGAATCCGCACGATTCTCGCGCCGCTCGGTGCGTTTTTCGAACACCATGTCGAGCGCGATCAGAAACAGCAGGACACCACCAGCGGCGCGAAAGGCATCAATGGTGATGTGGAGCTGGTTCAGCAACCAAGCTCCAAAAAACGCGAAGCCGAATATGATTAGGGTTCCGACCAACACGGAACGGATCGCCATTGAGCGTCGATAGCTGGCGGGTCCGCGCGCCGTTAGCGACGCAAAGACCGGCGCCACGCCGAGCGCATCAATCAAGACAAAGAACGTCACAAAGGACGCGACAAAAATAGAAATGAATTCGCCGGACATTTTCGGCTCCCTCAATCAACAGATGAGGTGGCCCTTATCCCTGATCTTTCAGCGCGTCGAGGATTGCGGCCACATCTGGATGCATGTCGGGTTTGCCAGAACGCATAGGCACGACCGAAGGAGCCGCCTCGCCGGACGACAATGCCAAGATCATGCGATGACCACGAAGCCGTTGGAGCAAGCCCTGCAAACCATGAACGCCGTTTGCTCGAATGACGGTATCATGGCCAATATCCACGCAAATCGTTTCAGGCGCATCGCCGGCCTCGATCATGGCGATGCCATCATCAAGCGAAACAGTAAGAGGGGATTCTGGCAGCTCTTTCATCATTGATGTGTCAGCCATTCCTGGCCTCCGCCGCTTTCAATATTTTGCGGCATAGTGAAAGTGCCTGGTAGGTTTGTCCCGCCGCGCAGGCGGTTGAAACACCAATCAGGAAGTCTCGGGTTTCGGCACTTTCCGTTTCGTTTAAAGCCGCAGCAATTGCGGTCACGGCCTGGTCATAAAGCTGGCCCTCTGTCTCACCTGTCAGATACATTTGCATGACGGCAAAGTAGAGATGCTCTTCCGGCGTCTGGGTGGATTCTGGTTCCAGGACATCTTTCTGGCGCAGAACGCGCGCCTGATTTTGGAGTAAAATTGTTCCTCGCCGATCGCCATTGCGCAGCACAGCACCGTTTACAACGACGGCCTCTTTTGGCTTGAGCGACAATTTCAGTGGCATGTCCCGGCTCCCTAATAGTAAACAAATTTACCCGGAAATGGTTAACGCCAACTTTCAAATTTTAAGGATCGTACTGAATCTGTAGTACATTCAATACGGTAATTCGGTCGATTTGCTGCGAAGATACCCACCCACATGAATCACAGCCCTTTCCCAAGGGAAGCGCTTGCTTCTAGGGCTTGGGGGCTTATCCTTAGCGTAAACGTAAATTGGAGAGCTCCGCTATGCGCTTTGAAGGCACAGAAAACTATGTCGCGACCGATGACCTGCGAGTGGCCGTCAATGCTGCTATTCAACTTGAGCGCCCACTGCTCATCAAGGGCGAGCCGGGAACTGGCAAAACGGTTCTGGCGATTGAAGTTGCCAAAGCGCTGGATTGCGAGCTGATCGAATGGCATATCAAATCGACAACAAAAGCCGCCCAGGGCCTCTACGAATATGATGCGGTGTCACGTCTGCGCGACGGTCAAATGGGTGAAGAGCGCGCCAAGGACGTCAAGAATTACATCAAAAAAGGCAAGCTTTGGGAGGCGTTCACCGCCAAAAAGCGACCCATACTGTTGATTGACGAGATCGATAAGGCCGACATCGAGTTCCCAAACGATTTGCTTCAAGAACTCGATCGTATGGAATTCTATGTCTACGAGACTGACCAAACGATCAAAGCGAAGCAGCGCCCAATCGTGATCATCACATCGAACAATGAAAAAGAGCTGCCGGATGCCTTCCTGCGCCGCTGCTTCTTCCACTTCATCAAGTTCCCCGACGAGCAGACGATGAAAGAGATCGTCGACGTGCACTATCCGGGACTAAAGGAAAAGCTCGTCTCCGACGCGCTGACCACGTTCTACTCGATGCGCGAAGTGCCGGGCATGAAGAAGAAACCGTCGACTTCGGAACTTCTTGACTGGCTCAAACTGTTGATGAACGAAGATGTCGATCTGGAGACGCTTCGAGAGCAGGATCCAGAGAAATTGACACCGCCATTGCATGGCGCGCTGCTCAAGAATGAGCAGGATGTGGCTTTGTTTGAGCGTCTCGCGTTCCTGAACCGCAGACAATCAGGCCCAAGCCCTCGCGGCCCGGCGGGCTAAACGCGCCGCGCGTAAATTAAACGCTCGGCATTGCCGTCACCGCCTTTAATCGGACTATCCGTTCGGGCTTCGACATTCCAGCCCTGCTCTTGCAACCAGGTCACAAAGGCGGCTTCTGCGCGCGCGGCGACGGCGGTGTCCTGCACGATACCGCCTTTGCCAATGTGCGCTCGTCCAACCTCGAACTGTGGCTTGAACAGCGTGACCAGATCGGCGTCTGCGGCGGCAAGCGAGAGCGGCACGAGCAACAACTTATGCAACGAAATGAAGCTCGCATCGCAGACCAGAAGTTCAGGTGGCTGACCAACCATTTCAGCGGTCAGACTCCGTGCATCAGTCGCTTCCAAGGAGCGGAGGCGATCATGCCCCTGCAAGCGCGGATGAAGCTGATCTCGGCCGACATCAACCGCAACCACGCTCGCAGCCCCTCGGGATAAGAGCACCTCAGTAAAACCGCCTGTCGAAGCGCCAATGTCCAGACAGTTCAGTCCCTTCGGGTTGATCTCAAAGACATCGAGTGCGTGCGCGAGCTTCAAGGCGGCCCGAGACACCCATGGATGTTCCGGCTCCGCTTCGATCTTAGCATCCAGAGCGATCTTCTCAGATGGTTTGGTTAGAACCCGTCCAGCGACTTTGACTTTGCCCGCGGCAATCGCGGCTTGAGCAGCGGTTCGGCTTTCGAACACGCCTCTGGCAATCAGGACCCGATCTGCACGATCTGTTGTGTTCGACACAGGCGGCCTTTCCCTCAAGTCTCAACGGAACGATAGAGATAAGCCCATGACGCGCCAGAGCGATGACGTAAAGCCCTTAAGCGTAGGCGTAAGGGCCACCGCGTTCGAGCGCCGCCTGATAAGCGGGGCGCGCATGCACCCGCTCCAGAAAACCCGCAATATTCGGGCAGGCCGAAAGATCGGTGCGGGTCGCGGCCGCTTCCAAAGGGAAGCTCATCATGATGTCCGCACCACTCAGCGCATCACCGACAAAATAGCCCGTACCTGCCAGGGATTTCTCCCACCACGCGACATGTTCTTGTATCCGCGGATCGATAAACCCGGTCTCAGCTCGACCCGAAATTTGTTTCACCAAAGGACGCATCAATCTCGGAGCCCGCTCCGGCAGACGCGAGAAAACCAGTTTCAGAAGAAGATTGGTCATCGCAGAGCCTTCAGCATAATGCAGCCAATAGGTGTAATCCCGCGCCGCCTGGCTTCCTGCGTCAGGCTTTAGACGGCCCTCAGGATCGTAGGTCTCGATCAGATATTCGAAAATCGCCCCCGTCTCAGCGACGGTGACCTCGCCATCGGTGATGACCGGGGACTTGCCCAAAGGATGAATGTCATACAGCTCAGGCGGGGCGAGCGAGGTTTCGGGGTCGCGATTGTATCGCTTAACCTCGTAGTCGGCGCCAAGTTCCTCCAGGAGCCAGAGCACGCGTTGAGAGCGAGAGTCTTCCAAATGATGGACCGTGACCATGCCCTTGCCTCCAGAACCTTATCTTCTGAAGAGCTATGCCAACACTGTGAGGCAGCAAGCTAATCTTACAGGCGACGTCCTTGATCGACCTATTCTTTGTGTGAAGGTGCATTACCGCCCGCCGCCCTGGCAAAATGGTTTTCCGGGTTTTTTGCCACATTACCCGCATAGGCCTCCATGACCGTATCGCAGTGAGTCCAGAGTTCAGAGGCCGCCTTATTTTCGGGATTGCGCAGAAACTCAAAGCACATCTGAACGCCGTAATCGGCTTCGATCAGTGACGTGGTGATGTCACGGACGGCGTCAGCGACAGCGTAAGATGGCGGGTAAGCAGGTGTGGCCGGCCAGGACCCTGTGATGCCCCCAGCATTAGAATCGGATGCCGACGGGGCTGTCTCCGCAAGCTGGCGGTTCAGGTCCGCGCTCGCTTCTGATGAGGCCAATGCGCGTTCCATCGCCCGGCGCTGCGCGCGCAAGTCCCGGATTTCGCGTCCACGGCGTTCGACATCATCAGCGGAACAACCATCATTGCCGAACCCATTATTACACTGAGCGTTCGCATCCTCGAGCAAAGCGATATCTTCATTCGTCTGTTCGATTTCCGTCGCCAAGCGCGATTGCTCTGAGGCGGCAATCGCGGCGCGCTGGATATATTGTTCCCGAAGATCCATACCGCTGCCCGCAGAAGCGCTGACCACGGAATCTCCGCCTTTTACCGCACCCGTCAGCTGCTCAATCGCGAGCAAGGCGACCATATTGGTCTGATAGCGACGCAGCATGATCGTATACTGTTCTTCAGACAGACCGTTCATATAGGCTTCGCACAGCCGGTAGAACCCATCTCTCAAGATCTGGATGGACTGGGTGCGAAGGCCAATATTGGCCGCCGACTCCGACACACCGCCCTCTGCGTTGACCGCCGTGGTAGGGTCCGAAAAACTGACCCCGGCCTGCGCCGCCATAGCCGAAAGCGCATCAGGTGATGGCTCGGCACAGACAATCCGCAAATCCGTATCGCCGTCTTTCCGCCGATTGGATAAAACAGCGCGTTGCTTGGCGTCGATAAACACGCCCGCGGGTGAATAACCTTTACCGTTCAGCCCCGATCCCAGCGTCTCTTTTTTGTTGACCGCCGTGAGATTCCCCATCGACGCGCAAGCCGAAAGACTTAGTGCCCCAAGCGCCAATAAGCTGATCCGTAACATAACGTCCTCCTCCGAGATTGGACAGGACGCGAGAAATGAATTTTAGTCAAGCACCACAGTGCTTTATAGGCGAATCCTAGGACAGGGTATCAAACCACAGTTGAAGTGAATTGGCCTCGCGCAGGCGGCCAGCCCGAATGGCGGCTGCCTCTTCGTCCTCGCCCCATTGCTCAATTTGCCAATCTTCATCAACGCAGGATGCCTTTAGCGCTTCACGTGCCTGAAGCGCGCCCCGCTCTATCGCGAGAGCCAAAACCGCGGAGCCCAGCAGGCTGCACCCCCAGGTGAGTGCGGTAAGCCGGAAGTCTTCGAGGCCGAGTGCATAGTCTCGAACCGCATCAAGGCTCGCCTGTGGCTGCGGACTCGCCATCAACCCAACAACCGGCACAAGCACCACGTTCAGCTCTCGACCCGCCCATTCGCGCCAGGGCTGCCACGCTTGCTCCTGACGGTCGCGCAGTTCTGTCGGCGCATCCGCTAGATAGCAGGTGACGTCGGTGCCAGCATAACGCGAAAGCTCCTCGGCCAGCTCGCCACGAGTTTCTGGCGTTCTGTCGAGCGCGACATTGGCTAGACGCGTGAGCGTCATATTCTGCAGGTCGAGCGTTTCACCCTGCTCTGCCCACTCGTTTGCAATCGCCTTTGCGAGCCATTCGGTTGGCAAGATCAGAGGGGCTTTTGCCGGGGTTTTGATGGCCCGACCATCCAGTTCGACCGCGAAGCCGGCCTCCTGAGCTGAAATGCCCGCTTCTTTATAGAAACGTTTTGGAAGATTGACTTTGTCCATCACGAAATCCGTTCTGCAAACTGGTCGAGGCTCGCATTGAGCGTCGCAAAATCATGGTGCACCTCATGCGCGCCAACCTCTTGCAGTTCCTCCGCTGCGCCGAACCCCCAGCTGACCCCCAGCGTGTGAATGCCCGCATTGAGCCCCATGCGGATGTCGTGAATGGCATCCCCGATGATCAGAGACTGATGCGGCTCAGCGCCCAGGGCTGACATGGCCTGCTCGCACATAAATGGATGCGGTTTGCCTGGGCCATCATCAGCGCACCAAATGGTATCGAAATATTGCTTTAGGGGGTGCATCTCAAAAACCGCGCGCAGACCGCGATGAGATTTGCCAGTCGCCATAGCAATCAGCCAGCCATCGTCCGAGAGCCGCCTTAATGTGTCGAGCGCCCCGTCATACAGCGGTTCCTTGAACTCGGGTTCAGCGCGCCGCGCAACAAAAGCGTTGCGATAGGCGTCGACCAGCCCTGTAAGATCAGCATCCTCAGGCGCAAGCAGCCGACACGCTTCCTCGAGACCGAGGCCAACGATTTTGCGGGTCTGGTCATAGCTCGGAGGCTCAAGGCGCACCGCCTCGAAAGCCCGCACCATGGCTGTTTGGATCACCTCGCGGCTATCGACGATGGTGCCATCCATGTCCCAGATTGCAAGTTTGAGTGTCATGAGCCGCCGTTTAGGCGGCAGCGGCTTTTCTCGCAACCA
>JAYZAM010000020.1:0-7897 GCA_036339715.1 Pseudomonadota bacterium
GGCTGTTCGCTGGCGCCAAACTCCCAGTTTGCGGTGCCATCTGCCAGCCGCTCTAGACTGATGGTTGCGTCTTCGAGCGTGATTTGTGCGATTTCGACGCGGCTGGACAGCAAGGGCAACAGTTTCACGCTTGCCCGCAAACTGCCCGCATCGACCATCAAATCATCGGTAAAGCCTTCCGGGTTTGCCACCTCGACCCCATCCACGCGGGCTGCAATCACGGGAAATATCGAAAGGCTTGCTTCGCCGTTTAGGACAACTTGCCGGCCAAGCGCATTGGTTGCCGCTGATTCGATCTGCGCTTTGTAGACAGACGACGGGATCAGGAACGGAACCACAGCGACAACCGCCAAAAGGATTGCGAGCAGGGCGCCAAGGATGATCAAAACGCGTTTCGTGAGAGGAAAACTGCCTTAATTTGACTGTATCGAATGTGAATAGCTGCATCTGATGTCAAAGTCATGGCAATTGCCGCTTGACCCCAAAAAGCCGCACGTATAGATCAGCTTTTCACCGCTTCGGCGGGGAAGCCCATGCGCGGGTGTAGCTCAGTTGGTTAGAGTACCGGCCTGTCACGCCGGGGGTCGCGGGTTCGAGTCCCGTCACTCGCGCCATTTCTTCGGAAATGAAAGTTCTATAAGCTCCTGAAATCATTGAACTTATTGGATTGGCTCTGCGCTAATTCGGGTTCTGCGCCGGTGTTTGCACTACAGTTTGCACTACAGTTTGCATACTTTTTGCACTACAAATCGCGATGAAGAATACAGGACTTGGAAGAAGATATCTCAAGGAACGCGGCGGATGGTGGCACTATCAGCGGCGGGTTCCATCTCGCTATGGTGACATTGATGACCGCGGTCTGATCCAGATTGCGCTGCGCACCCAATCGATTGAAGTTGCCATGATGCGCCGCGACGGTCTCGCCGAAGCCGACGAAGCAATGTGGAATGCAAAGGCGCTTGAATTGATGGGGCCGAATGGAGATCGGACGGCTTGGCGGGTTGCAGACCATCGCCACAAGGCGGCTGTCTCGCGGGCCATGGCACAGGGCTTTGTTTATCGGCCCGTCGAAGAGATCGCTGCACTTCCAGATTTAGAAGAGATTGTCGAGCGCCTGAAGGCCACCGACAGAGGCAAAGCGCCTACAGAAGCGAAAGCTGAAGCGCTTCTCGGCGGCGTACCGGAGCCGGAGGACAAGACGACGGTTTCTGAAGCGTTCGAGCTCTACGTGTCGAAGATCGCTTTCGACGATCAGTATAACAAGTCGGACGCACAGCGCAGGTCGTGGGAGAAGACGAAGCGAACCTCAATTGATTACTTCATCGAGCAGATTGGCGACATCCCGCTCACCGAGATCACTCGTGATGTCGCGACCAAATACCGGGACTGGTGGCAGTCGCGGATGCTGCCTCAGAAGAATGGCTCCAAGCCGATCACGCCGAACACGGCCAACCGGCACATTGGTAACATGCGGTCGCTCTACAAACGCTACTTCAAGTATCGCGGTGAGACCGATGTCGAAGATCCGTTTCGCGGGTTCTTCTTTGCAGGAAAATCCACCGTTAAGCGCGCCTCGTTCAGCGATCAGTGGGTCCGCTCGCGGATATTGGTACCAGGCCTGTTCGATGGACTGCGCCTTGAGCTTCGGGTCATCATCTATCTGCTGATCGAAACCGGCGCGCGATTGAGCGAGGTTGTAAATCTCCGGCCAGAAGACATTCGCCTGGACCATGACGTGCCTCATATCCACATCCGCGCCGAACAGAACCGGGAGCTGAAAACAGACGACTCCCAGCGTGAAATTCCGCTGGTCGGCGTTGCTTTACCGGCCATGAAGTTCTGTCCAACCGGCTTTGATCATTATTACGACCGCAGCACGCTCGTGTCGGCGAACCTTATGAAAGCGTTCAAGCAGCGCGACCTACTCCCCAGTTCCGATCACGTGATCTACTCGCTGCGCCATTCCTTCGAAGACCGGATGCTGGAAGGTGGTCTCGATTATGGCCTGCGCTGCGCTTTGATGGGCCATAAGAACAATCGCCCTGAATATGGGCAGGGTGGATCACTGGCTTACCGTCGGGAACAGTTGCATCGGATCGCGCATCCGTTTGATTCGGAAATGTTTGGTTGTTGAGTTGAGCCTAAGACTGCACAGGTTGAAAGCGTAGTCAAATAAAGCGCAGACGATGTCTGTGATTGCATGTTGGAATCAGAATATCGTGTAATGTGAAAACGCAACTTAAAGTAACTTTACATGTCCATTGGCAATTTACGACTCAACTTCATGCCTGTCCGTCTATCAGGCGACACCGTAATCAACGCCGGTTATCGCCCATATGATGCTGAAGTGCTTCGTGAATTAAGAGCAGATTTTTCCGAAACCCATGTCTTCAAGAGAGACGGAAAAGACGACACAGTTGTCGAAATTCCGGTGGTGGAGGGAGCTGATCCAATTGCCGACAAGATTTCTGAAATAGACCTCGCGAGCTCTTGGTGGCATTGGGCACCGCTGATGAATGCAGCGCTACTCCGAACGTTTCACGGACGACGAGACATTATAAATGATTATCCCATCGAAGTTCTGGGAAACAAAACGGGCAACTTGATAAAACATGGTGAATTACCTGATTGGGTTAGTGTACTTCCTGTTCTTGAATTCACACCGAGAACAATATTCGGCGCCGATAACAAACCAAATTTCGGATTGGTGTGTAACGCCCGCACTCGATATCAGTTGAACGCAGACTGTAAAACGCTGATGGAAGCCGGTATCTCACCGGTCGGTCGCTATGTCATGATCAAGCAACCGGCTCGCGATGGGCGCCTATCAGATCGTGGACTGACAGTCGGTCGCGTCCGCGCCATCGACGGCGACAAGCTCCTTCTTGAAGACCACCGCGACGAATACGAGGCGGTGGACACCCAAGAGGCGTATTTGACTGGCAACCGAGTAGATTTTGATTGGTGCGTGAACACATTGTTGCGCTCTGGCGGTCACGCTGTTCTCGAATCCGCACGCAATCGGATGAGTTTACTGAATCAGGGACCGGGAAGGTTTGATTTGCTCGACCAAACCGCAAAATTTCTAAAATCAGCCGACTTAGAGGCTGTACCGGGTGTGAAGCTGGAACTGGGCGACTGGCTATCAACTGGAAACAGGAGCTTTCCCGAAGCCGAAATGATTGACAAGCCATCTTTGGTTTTCGATCCAGCCGGTACCCGCAATGACCACTGGAACGAACGCGGTATTAAGGTCAATGGACCATATGATCAGCGGACGTTCTCGCCTAAAAAGCTGAACATCGCTGTTATCTGCCAAGCAAGGTTTTAGGGCCAGGTTGACGCCTTCATGGCTAAGTTTTTGGACGGCATGCCGGATGTGCGGACAGGTGCAGGAGGAAAAGGCCGCGCGCCTTATGAAGATGGCTTTCTTCGGCGGTTCAAGCTGGAGCGCCCGAACGTCCAGACCTTTACCTCCCCTTCCGCGTCGGTCGGCGGTTACGAGGCCGCTTGCGAGGCAGCCCTCCGGCATGGTGCAGATAACGGCTTTCAATGGGACCTCGCGATCGTCCAGATTGAAGAGGGCTTCAAAGCTCTCCCTGGCAGAGAAAACCCATATTACGCAACAAAGGCGATGCTGTTGCGAAATCACGCGGCCGTTCAAAACATCCGCATCGAAACGATGCGCGATCCTGATAGGAGCCTGGTGTTTACGATGAACCAGGTGAGTCTTGCTACATATGCAAAGCTTGGCGGCCGACCTTGGCTGCTCAGCGCTAAACAATCCGTTGCGCATGAACTTGTGATTGGATTGGGATCTCATACTGAACAAGACGGAAAGTTCAGCGACCGCATACGGCACGTCGGCATCACGACCGTGTTTTCCAGTGATGGCGGATATCACCTGAGTGAACGCACCGGTGTCGTGCCATTTGATAAGTATGCAGAAGAATTAACGGAAACGCTAAAGCGCACGATTCAGCGAGTGCGCGACGAGGATAATTGGAAAAGTACCGATCGGGTACGTCTCCTCTTTCATGTCTTCAAACCGCTCAAAGATTTTGAAGCTAAGGCCATAAAAGATGCTGTCGAGGGCATGGAGCTATCAAACGTCGTATTCGCGTTTGTTCATATCGCGCCGTATCACCCATTTGTCATTTTTGACCCGTCACAAGAAGGGCTGCCCAACTGGCAGCGTGACGCCAACAAGAAGAAAGGCGTCCTCGGCCCTTCTCGCGGGGTCCACCTCAAGCTCGGAGATTACGAATCGCTTGTTGTCTTCGCCGGCGCATCGGAACTCAAAAAGGCATCAGACGGTTTGCCGCGAGCGTGTCTGCTGAAGCTACACCGCGACTCCACCTTTCAAGACATGACGTACCTGTCTCGTCAGGCGTTCGATTTCACTGCGCATTCTTGGCGGGTGATGACGCCCGAACCCATTCCGATAACGATCAAGTACTCAGATCTGATTGCTGAACGACTAACCGGCTTGAAACAAATTGAGGCGTGGGACAACGATGCCATTCGCTTCCGCGAAATCGGCAAGACTCCTTGGTTTCTCTGATGAATTTGGCCGAACTCAAATCCGCATTGACCAGTCCACTCCCTCAGAGTGGTCCGCAACCGGTGCACGTCGCTGCTTTCTGTAGTTTCATGAGCCCATGGCTACGTGGGGCAATGCCGACTTTGAAACCAGAAAGAAGCACCAATTACCAAGACGTTGCAGCTATCGGTTTTGCCTTGGGCTCCGGAGTTCAAGACACCGCACTAACATCTGCGTTTAATGAGGGCGCGGACCAGCTTGCCGGCCGTAAATATTTCGCGCCAGGACGCGCGCCGCGATTTGAAATCGATAGTTATGCCATGCTGGGCATTGCCATCGGCTATTGGGCTACGAACGCATCTGCTGCTGATAAAGAGTGGATAATTGATTGCCTCAACCAATCGTACGACCACCTCAAACAGGACCTCTGGCAATATAGCTTAGCCCGATCAGCTCATGCCGTGATGGACAGCGCCAAGGACCTCGAAGGAATTGATCCTACCATTCGCGTCGGCGTTAAAGCGGCGACGGGGATCTCCACAACAGAGGAAGAGCGCGTCTCTGCCTGGGGAGCGACGATTGAAAATATTGGTGACCAGGACGGAGCGAAGATCGCCATATACCAGCGCGTATACGACGTGTGTGCAGCAGCGTTAGTTCGCATGCCAATTCACGGTGCCGGACTAAACGAACTTATCGAACTCTTGGTTGGGGTTTCAGAATCTATGTCTCACTGGACGTATGAAGTTACGAGGCGTGTGAGAGGAGTCACGCCGCAAAAGTGGGAAATCGACCACGAGTATCATGTGCAAAATTTGCTCTGGACGATTTTACGTCCCGTATTCCCGGATTTGGTTGACGAAGAAACACTCCAAAAGATGGGACACACTTCACCGCGCTACGACATCGGCATTCCATCCCTCCACACAATTGTTGAAGTGAAGTATATGCGTAGGCGCGGCCAGAGCGAGCTAAAAAAGATCACAGACGAGATAGCTGCTGATCGTTCTCTCTATTTGAGAGAAGGCAGCGGCTACTCAACATTGGTGGTTTTCATCTGGGACGAGGCACGTCAAACAGAGGAATACAAGACTCTTCAAGACGGCCTAGAGTCCCTAACAGGAATTGAAAAAGTGATCATCCTGCCCCGGCCATCCAAAATGGAACGGTAGCGTGAAGTACTTTAAGAACCGAGTCCCTACAATCTATAGATTGTGAAAATCGCCACCAAAACTAGTTATAGATTGTTAAGAAATTCTATGATAACAATCTATGGGTTGTTAATATGGAGAGGAACTACTTGTGGACAGGTCTCTCAAACGTGCTCGTGCGGCGCTCGATAAGCGCTTAAATGCGGTAAGGCAAATGGATCAGGTCTCCGCCCCGCCGAAGGGATGGCTGCGTGCAATACGTGATGCTATTGGGATGTCGGGCGTACAGTTGGCGAACCGTCTGGGCGTATCGCAACAAGCGATCAATGCTTTGGAGCAATCAGAAGCCAGCGAGACGATCCGCCTTGAGACACTTCGCAAGGCGGCGGCGGCGCTCGATTGTCAGCTGGTCTATGCGCTTGTGCCAAACAAGCCGCTTGAGGACATGGTTGCCGAGCGGGCGCGCGCGAAGGCGCTTGAGGCGATTGGCGGTGTGTCTCACTCCATGGCGATGGAAGATCAAAAAGTGCTGGATGATGATCTGGAGGAACGCATTCAGATTTTCATTTCGGAAACACTGCGTGATCGCGACCTCTGGGACGCGTGATGACGGACCTGTTTCAGGAGCCAGAGGATGCGACGCCGCTCGAGCCGGAAGAACGCGAAGGCCTTCGGCTGACATGGGTGACAACGCGCGCTGATCTCAATATTGCAGAGCAGGACAATATCGACAAAGGCGCAGCCTGGGCTTTTCGCGCGCGCAAACCCGACCTGATGACCGTCGATTTTGTGCTGCAGCTTCACAAACGGATGTTTGGGGATGTCTGGTCATGGGCAGGGCATTATCGCCGAACCGAGCGCAATATCGGTATCGCGCCGCACATGATCGGCGTCCAGACAAGCCAGCTTATGGGAGATGCGGCTTACTGGATCGAGCATCAAACCTATGAGCCTACAGAACTTGCCGTGCGCCTACATCACCGGCTGGTATATATTCATCCATTCCCGAACGGAAATGGACGTCACGCGCGGATGATGGCTGATCTTGTCCTGCGCCGCTTAAGAGCGCCCAGTCTGTCCTGGGGCGGCGGATCGCTCGCCGACCTGAATGAATTGCGGCGCGCTTATGTGGACGCTTTGCGTCTGGCTGACCGAGAAGACTATGACGCCTTGATCGCGTTCTCCCGCTCATAGATCGACATGAGACCTCTGGGCGGGCTTGTGGCTTGCCAGCCGCGCCTGCACCCGTTTGATACGTTCTGTGCGGGCCTCCAGCTCAGCTTCCAAGCGCTCGAAGATCGGCCAGTATTTGTAACCGTAAAGATCGATCATCTTTGCGGCGATGGTTAGCGCGTCTTCGAGGTCCCGGTCACTGACAGACATGGCAGGAGTCTACTTGGAGCGGTTCCAGACCATGACGCCGGTGCCTTCGCTTTCGTTCTCGAAGAAAGCGGCGCGCATGGGACCAGCAAAACTCGGATCATCAAGCTTCACAGCGAGATACGGTGTTTCGCCATCTTTGCTTTCCTGACGCCAGGCTGCGCCGAGTTCCGCGCCGCCAGCATAGAGGCGGAAATCCGGTGCGCTATCGCTGGCCTTGTCCGCGTTCGGAACAAGCTGGGCTTTGACGTTGATGGTCATGGTGCGGATGGTGCCGGTATAGCTCCCGTCCTTTGCGGTGAAGGTTCCAATCTGTGCCATGAGTCTAATCTCCTTTATTGGCGTGGAGGGCGCGGCGCGCCCGTTTGAACCCGGCATCAGAGCCGAGAAAACTTTCGAGCATGGCCGGGATTAGCGATTCGGGCTTTTCCTCCGCGCCATAGGTCTCTCGATAGATTTCCGAGTAGTCGCTCAGCGCTGCGGCGAGGTCGGGATCAACGGATATGCTCATGCGCACCGGCGTGCGGTCAGGGAGTTTGTTGAGGCGAAGGGACATTGGGATTGCTCCTGATTAGTGAGGTCTGAGAATGAGATCGCGGGTGACGACCACGCGCACAGGCCAGCCCGGGCGCACGCGGATGGTTGGCTGGATGCCGAGATTGCGTTCGACGACGCGCTGACCGGCCTGGTTCACGGTATCGGTTGTGCCGCGCCGGATGGCGCGTTCGAGGTCGCCGTCACCGTCGGAGCCAAGTTCCGCGCCGATGCCGAGAATGGTCGCCAATCCAGCCGCGACGAACACACGGTCCCAATGGTGATCGGT
>JAYZAM010000021.1:0-3534 GCA_036339715.1 Pseudomonadota bacterium
TTAATGATCTTACCCTTGGCAAGAACATGGACTTTATCGGGTTTGATATAGTCGAGCAGACGCTGATAGTGGGTAATGACCAGCATGCCCCGCTCGGGGCTGCGCAGGGCATTGACCCCCTCTGCGACGGTGCGCAAGGCATCGATATCAAGACCTGAGTCCGTTTCGTCGAGGATCGCGAACCGCGGCTCGAGCATCATCATCTGGAAGATTTCCAAGCGTTTCTTTTCGCCGCCGGAAAACCCGACATTGAGCGGGCGCTTCAACATTTCAGGTGTCAGATTAAGTCTTGCGCCCAATTCGCGGGATTTCTTGATAAAATCCGGAGCGGAAATCTCTTCCTCACCGCGCATTTTGCGCTGGGCATTCATCGCGGTGCGGACAAATGTCATGACCGGAACACCGGGAATTTCGACCGGGTACTGGAATGACAGGAAAAGCCCCTTCGCGGCTCGTTCCTCTGGGTCCATATCAAGCAGATCTTGACCTTCCAGCTGGGCATCGCCGCCCGTGACCTCATATCCGTCCCGCCCCGTGAGCACGTAAGACAGGGTCGATTTGCCTGCCCCGTTTGGGCCCATAATGGCATGAACCTCACCTGCAGGCACTTCTAGAGACAAACCATCAATAATGGTCTTTGCCTCGTCTTCCTCGCCAACGGTGGCGGAGAGATGATCCAATTTTAACATGGGCCGCATGTAGAGGTTTAAAGCCAATTTTCAAAGGGTGAATTGCCACACCGACGCCCGAAATCCCGCGAAAGCGCATCGTTTGCGGGATCCGAAGAGAAATCCAACTGAAAACCTTGAAAGTGCGAAGACCAATCCTTATTGTTTATCAATAAGACACTTTGAAAGGAATGGAAGAAATGTGGCTGTTTTTGCTCTGGTGGTGTGTTGATGATCATCTCGCAGAAGCGCTCAGTACGCCAGGCCTTGGGGAACTCCCGATTTGGGTACCCCTCATACTGTCCCTGGCGTTTTCGTTTACCTTCAGCCGATCGGTTAAAGATCGATAAGTAAAGCGCTAGCCTGGCCAGTTTAGCTGATCCATGCCCAGCAAATCCTGACTGGCCATGGCTTTGTCGAGGTCGACCTCTTTCGAGAGAAGTTGCGCAATGAAGGCGACGCTTTCTTCTCGCCCATGAATGACGCGCTTCAGGGCCGTGTTAATCGGGGTCGCAGCACCCTGAGGACCGACGAGAATGAACGCGTCGAGACCGGCCTCCCGGCCATAATGCTCCGCAAAAACCGGATTTGCGACGAGGAAAGTCTCAAACCGTTGCCAATGCCAGTCGAGATCGGCGTGGGTGCGCACGACTTGCCCCATATACAGTCCGGCAAACACGACCGAATTATCGCCGCGGCCGTCGCGCATGAGCGACTCGCCTGCTGTGCCGACACCGGACTGCAAACGGTTCACAGTATGGATATCCGCGAGCCATCGATCGATGTGCTGCAGACTCGCCATCGAATAATCGAGCTTGGTCTTATCCAGACGGTTCGGAAGCAGGATCAACTGATCGCCCTCGGCGCTCATGAACCGCTCCAGGGCGCTTGCAATGTCTTCAACCTGCACCGTAGCAGCGGGCGCAGCCATATGGGTCGGGAGCAGGATCGTGCGTTGCGCGTCCGGTTTGCTGGCACATGCCGAGAGCATGATCACCATGATGATCACCGCCGTCAGCCAAAACCGGGACATGTTCATTAATTTTCGTGTGTCACGCGAGTACATACCCGTGTGAAGAGCAAAAGCTGTGCCGGATCGTCTAATCGTGAGTAAACGCCCTTGGCATCTGAGCGCCAGGTGCCACGCGGCATCTATCCGACGCTGCCCTCAAGGCTGACTTTGAGCAGACTCTGAGCCTCAACGGCAAACTCCATCGGCAATTCCTGTAACACTTCGCGAACGAAGCCATTCACCAGCAGAGCAACCGCCTCTTCTTCGCCGACGCCCCGCTGACGGACATAGAACATCTGATCATCAGAGAGTTTGGTCGTTGTGGCTTCATGCTCGAGCTGCGCATCCGCGCGCCGGTTCTCGACATAAGGGACCGTGTGCGCCCCGCAGCGGTCGCCAATCAGGAGACTGTCGCATTGCGTAAAGTTGCGCGCCTTCTCAGCTTTCTTGTTCACCGAAACCAGACCGCGATAGGTGTTGTCTGATTTGCCGGCGCTGATCCCTTTCGAAATGATCCGCGAGCGCGTCCGCTTCCCGAGATGGATCATTTTGGTGCCGGTATCGGCCATCTGGCGACCGTTTGTGACGGCGATAGAATAGAACTCGCCAACACTGTCATCGCCGCGCAACACGCAGCTTGGATATTTCCATGTTACGGCTGAGCCGGTCTCGACCTGGGTCCAGCTAATCTTGGAGCGGGCACCGCGACAATCGCCGCGCTTGGTGACGAAATTATAGATCCCGCCTTTGCCATTCTCATCGCCGGGCCACCAGTTCTGGACGGTGGAGTATTTGATCTCGGCATCCTCGAGCGCGACCAGCTCCACGACAGCCGCGTGAAGTTGGTTCTCGTCGCGCATCGGTGCTGTGCAGCCTTCGAGATAAGAGACGTAAGCGCCTTTGTCGGCGACGATGAGCGTACGCTCAAACTGGCCAGTATTTTCGGCGTTCATCCGGAAGTACGTACTGAGTTCCATTGGACACCGCACGCCCGGCGGTACGTAAACAAAGGTTCCGTCGGAAAACACCGCGCTGTTCAGCGTCGCAAAATAATTGTCTGACTGCGGCACGACGGTTCCGAGATATTTCTTCACCAGCTCCGGATGCTCATGCACCGCTTCGGAGATCGACATGAAGATCACGCCAGCCTTTTTCAGCTCTTCCCGGAAGGTTGTCGCAACCGACACTGAATCGAACACCGCATCGACCGCAACCTTGGGGCGATCGCCCTCGGTGCGCGCCTCAATCGCTGTTTCGGCAGCCCCTTCGACACCGAGCAGGACTTCCGCCTCGCGCAATGGGATGCCGAGCTTTTCATACGTTTCGAGAATTTCTTTCGGGACGTCATCAATCGACTCATACTTCGCCCCAGCTTTCGGCGCGGCATAGTAATAGATGTCCTGATAATCGATCGGCTCATAACGCACCATGGCCCAGTCGGGCTCTTCCATGGTCAGCCAGCGCTCATAGGCTTTCATCCGCCATTCGAGAAGCCATTCTGGTTCGCCTTTTTTATCGGAGATAAATTTGACGATATCGGGATTGAGCCCTTTCGGTGCGTACTCGGTCTCAATCTCTGTGGAGAACCCAGCCGAGTAATTCTCAGACTCCAGCGCCTTGGCCGCCGCAACGGTGCCCTCATCAATGCTGTCTTTGACTTTGACGTCTACGCAATCGTCTTCGTGTTCATCGATGCCGCCGCAGCAATCCATGACGTGCTCCTAAATGCTTGCCTGCAATATGGAGCAACTGGAGCAAATTTTCACCCCTAATCGACACAAGCGGGTACGATTGTCGCGCTCAGCTTGTCTCACCGACAATAGCGACCGGGATCATCACTTCATTTCGGCGAAA